>DATKJY010000330.1:0-9049 GCA_035543175.1 Candidatus Acidiferrum sp. | reverse complement strand
ATGACGGCTCCGCCTATCTCAATATTGGCGGGGTGGAGATTCCGATCAGCGACGTGATCGCGGTAGGTGAGAAAGGGTCGTTCGACAGTTGAGGTGGGCTCGACGCAAGGACGAGAGGTGCACGATGAGCGGCGTTAAGATCACGGCCTATCAGCAACCGGTGAAGCTTCTGGAGATCGCGCAGGGCGGCAAGCCCGCATCGCGGACAACGGGAGCCAAAGGGGATTTCAAGGAGATGTTTTCGCGTGAATTGAGCAGCGAGCGCGGCGTGACGATTTCCAAACATGCCGGCGAGCGGCTCTTCTCCCGCGGATTGCAGTTGACCGATGAACGGTTAAATCAGATTGCACAGGCGCTGGACAAAGCCGAGCAGAAAGGCTCCAAGGACACGCTGATCCTGTTCGATGACGTGGCGCTGGTAGCATCGGTCAAAAATCGCACGGTGATTACGGCGTTCGACCGCGACAACCTGAAGGAAGGAGTCGTCACGGCGATCGATTCGGCAGTCATACTTTAGGCAATTATGAACACGATAGATACACAACATTATCCGAGGCTGGACCCCATTACAGATGGGGAGGCCTTGCCACAAAGCAAGGAGGATTTTGCATTATGATGGCATCACTTTACGCCGGTGTGTCCGGTCTGAAGAACCATCAGACAATGATGAACGTCATTGGCGACAATATCGCCAACGTCAACACGATCGGTTACAAGGCCGGTCGCGTCAATTTCCAGGAAGCTCTGGTGCAGACGTACAAGGGCGCCGGCCGTCCCAATGCGGTGACGGGCGGTACGAACCCGCTGCAGTTGGGTCTGGGTATGCAGGTAGCGACAATCGACAACCTGTTCCTTCAGGGCGGACTGCAAACTACCGGTCAGATCACCGATCTGGCGATCCAGGGGTCGGGCTTCTTCGTACTTGGCGACAACAACAACAACAAATACTACACACGGGCCGGGGCGTTCGGATTCGACGCCGATTCAAACTTAGTCGATCCGGCCACCGGATTGTTCGTGATGGGCAAGATGGCCGACAACACCGGCAATATCCCGTCACTGGCCACGACAGGTCGGATCCGCATGCCGTTCGGGCAGCAGGACCCGGCCAAGGCGACGGAGTTCGTGACGCTGGCCAATAACCTCGACAGCTCAGCGTCGGATTCGCTGGCGTCACTCGTGGATGCCGGCGGTTCCGGCGTGACCAATGTCGGCGGAACGGCGATCAACGGTGTCGGCGGGACACACGATATCGCTATTACCGGATCGCAGGCGGTCAATGGTTCTGCGACCGGAGCGAGTGTCGGCAACGACGGCTCGGGCGCAGCCGTAGCCAACCTTGGTCTAACCATGACCCTGGGGAGCCTTGGCGTCACCGATTTCACCAACTACGGATTTTCGGTCGACGGCAAGCCGATGCAGGTCGTTACAGGTCTGAATGCCAATTCGACTATCAGCGATCTTATCAATGCCACCAACCAGATTGACGGCATTCACATGCAGCTGGTGGGCGGGCAGCTTCAGGTTACGCGCACAAAAGCGGGTGACCAGGCCGATTACAATTTCACGTCGACTACCGGCGCGTACACGGTTGGCTCCGGCGGTGGCGCGACCAGTGGCAATATCATAGGCGTTGTTTTCGGAGCCAACGCGACGACGTTGCAGTCGGCCGGTGGCGCGGCGACTACATATATCGCGACCGATACCTTTACTCCGGATCGCGGATACGGTGCGGCTGCCGGGCCGATCACGACTACGTTGGGGCTCGTGTTTGACGAGAATACTGGAAAGGTCACCGGGCTGAGCGGCTTAGGCGAAGGCGGCGTGACAATTGACACCGCCAACGGAATCACAGCGACGGGCGGAAACGATCTGATGGTCAAGACCGATCCGACGTTGCACTCGACTTCGATCAACGTCTATGATTCGCTCGGCGGCAAGCACACGCTGTCGATCGAGTTTTATAAGTCTCTGCTCAAGAACCGCTGGGAGTGGACGGTATCGACGACGGGCAATGAAGGAATCACCGCGGGCAGGACCGGATCGGTGTCGTTTAACGCCGATGGTTCGCTGAATACATTCGAGTATTTCGGCGGCGCCTCAGCGATTTCAATCAGTCCGAACAACGGGGCGGAAAACATGTCAGTTACGTTCAAGCCGGGGACCTCCGGCAATTTCGACGGCCTGACGCAGTTTGCTTCGGGTAATCATACAGCTGCGATCATTGGCCAGGACGGGTATGGCCTGGGTATTCTGCAGAAGGTCGCGATTGACGAAAGCGGAAACATCTCGGGCATTTTCTCCAACGGCGTGACGCGCGTGCTGGCGCAGATCCTTCTGGCCGATTTCACGAACCAGGCCGGTCTGCGAAAAGCGGGGCGCTCGATGTATGCGCCGTCGGCGAACTCCGGTGATGCCGTCGAAGGCGTGGCGGGACAGACCATCGCGGGCGAAATCACCTCCGGCGCGCTGGAGTCCTCATCGGTCGATATCGCCCAGGAATTCACAAGCATGATTACCGCGCAGCGCGGTTTTCAGGCGAATGCGAGAATCATCACCACTTCGGACAACATGCTGGACGAACTGGTGAATTTGAAGAGATAGACATTAGATGATCAAAGTGACGCGAATAAATGACTCGGAACTGGTCATCAACGCCGACCTGATCGAGTTCGTCGAGGCCATTCCCGACACTATTATCTCGCTTACGACCGGTAAGAAGATCATGGTGAAGGAGCGGCCCGATGAGATCATCAATCGGGTGGCGCAATTCAAAAGACTGTCGGCGGTCCGGAAAGAAACTCCGGACCCCGACCGCGTATCTGAAGGAAGTTGACCATGGCGGCTGAAGAAGAAAAAACAGTCGTGGCGTCGGGGGAAGCTCCGGCCGCTGAGAAAAAGAAAGGCCCCAACAAGCTCATCTTGTTCGGTGGTATCGGTCTCGGCGTGGTTGTGATCGGCGTGGTGCTCGCGCTTTTCGTGCTGAAGCCCATGATGTCGGGCGGCGATTCCAAAGCAGGTGCGCCGGCCAAAGGAGCTTCTACACACGAGACAAAGAAGGCCGAGCTGCCGCCGGCGAAAAGCAAAGAGAAGAAAGCAGAATCGGGCGCTGAAGGTTCGGCGTTGGTGTATGCGATCAAGGATATCGTCGTAAATCCGGCCGGGACCGGAGGAACGCGGTTCCTGTCCGTGTCTTTCGGATTTGACGTTCGTTCGAAGGAGTTGGCCGCCGCGATGGAGCAGCGCGAGCCGCTGGTGCGTGATGTGCTCATTACGATTTTGTCGTCCAAAACGGTCGCGGAACTGACCGACCCGAAACAGAAAGAAATTATGCGATTGCAGATTCGCAAACGTCTGTCCCAGGTGCTTCAAACGGAGGACCTGGCGGGCGTGTACTATACCGACTTCGTATTGCAGTAAGGAATAGAACCGGTGGCAAAGATCCTGTCTCAGGAAGAGATTGATGCCCTGTTGACGACCGTGTCGGCGGGCGATAACGAAGGGGAATCGAATAGTTACGAGGACGCCAAGCTTCGCTCGGTGGTCGCCTACGATTTCAAGCACCCCAATCGGGTCTCCAAGGACCAGATTCGCACGCTCGAAAACATGCACGACAACTTCGCCGGGCACTTCGGTTCGGTTCTTTCCACCATGCTTCGAACGATTGTCGATGTCGATCTGGTGTCGGTCGACCAGATTACCTACTCGGAATTCATCATGTCGCTGGTGGCGCCATCGTGCACGTACACGTTTTCGTCGCGGCCGCTCGACGCCGTCTGCCTGGTGGATTTCAACCCGACGCTCACGTTTGCGCTGATCGACCGGATGTTCGGCGGTCACGGCAAGATCCTCGAGACCGAACGCGAACTGACCGGTATTGAACGATCAGTGATGGGACGGCTCGTAGAGCGTCTCTATCGTGAATTAGAGCGTTCGTGGGAGCATATCGTCAAGGTGGAGATTCAGCAACTCAGTTTTGAGACCAACCCGCAGTTCATTCAGATTGTCCCGCCGGGTGAAACGGTGGTGGTGATATCGTTCCAGGTGAAGTTGTTCCAGTCCACCGGACTGTTGACCATGTGCTATCCGTATGTGTCACTGGAGCCGATTATCACCAAGCTCTCGGCGCAGAACTGGATCGATGCCACCAAGCGTAAGGGTGGCGAGATCGACCGGGCGGTCAATCTGAATAATCTGAAAGAGGTTGACGCGATGGTGACGGCGCTGCTTCTGGAGACATCGATCAAAATGCGGGAATTTCTCTCGCTTAAGACCGGCGACATCATTCGTTCTGAACAGAAAATACATGTGCCCATAGAAATTTGCGTAAACCAGCGCAAAAAGTTCATCGGACGACCGGGTCTGGCCGGCAAAAAAAGGGCTTTCCAGATCTTATCCGTGAGTGACAGGATGTCAAAGGAGATACAGAAATGACCGAAGACAGAGACCTTGAAATGGCCGGAACGCCCCCGGGTGAAGATCAGGTTCCGGAGGACGCCGCTTCCGTGCCCGAAAATGCCGGTGATGCACACAAGGTAGTCAACGAAGGTGACGCCTCGGAACAGGATGCCGAGGCGGCCATGTTGTCTATGCTTGGGGACCTGCCTCAGGAAGAGAATTCGGCCTCGGCGGACGATATCAATTTCAGCTCTGCGGCCGTGTCCAAGGCGGCATTTCAGCAGTTGTCGCAGCCGGCGGGGTCAGGGGAGCAGCGCAATATCGATCTGCTGATGGATGTCAGTCTTCCGGTCTCAATTGAACTTGGACGGACCAAGATGTCGATCGCCGATATTCTGGCGCTCGGGCAGGGGTCGGTGGTCGAGCTGAACAAGCTGGCCGGCGAACCGGTGGATCTCCTGGTCAATCAGAAAGTGGTGGCCAAGGGGGAAGTGGTAGTGGTGGACGAAAATTTCGGACTTCGCATCACGCAGCTCGTGACGCCTGAAGAGAGGCTGAAGTCGCTTGGGAACGAATAAGTCACAATCACGTCGTCGGGTCGTCACCGTGACGGTGATTCTGGCCCTGGCGTTGACCGGACTGTTTCTGGTGACGCTCGGGCGCACGACGGAATCGCACGGGCTTTACGCGGCGAACGGTACGACACCGGCTGATTCCACATCGGCCCAGCCGGTCGAAGGATTAGTAGGGTCCGGCGCAGCCGTCGTCTCCATACTCAAGATGCTCGCGGCGCTGGCGGTCGTGGTTGGGTGTATCTATCTCGCAGTCTACTTGCTGAAGCGTCTGATGGGCCGTCAACGTGGCGGCGGGCGCAAGGCACACGTCCTGGAAATTCTGGAAACGGCATATATCGACCCGAAGAAATCAGTGTCGCTGGTGAGAGTGGCGGACAAGTCAGTGTTGATCGGGGTGACGGATAATCAGATCTCGATGCTGACTGAGCTGGACGCTCAAAAGACACTCTCGCTATTCGGGAGCAATCCCGGCGATGAGGAAGAGGGCGGTTTCGCGGGGATGCTTCGTTCGGCCGCCGGTAAACTCAAAGGTCTCGGAGGAGCGAGCGACAAAACTACCACAGCCGTGTAAGAGCGGTGTCGGCAGTGCGAAGCCGACAATAAAGCGTGATTGACGCGCGACATGGATGTCGCCGGAGCGCTTGAGAAAGATATAGGATATGAAAAAAGCTGCTATTTGTCTTCTTGGGGTGGCGCTGGTCTGCCTGGCGACTGCGTCGACAATATCCGCTCAGGCAATTCCCAAAGTCTCGGTCGAAGTGGGGAAGGCGACCAAGCCGGGTGATCTCTCAGTCACGCTGCAAATCGTGATTCTGATGACCGTCCTGGCACTCGCGCCATCGATACTGATCATGATCACCTCGTTTATTCGGATAATCGTCGTCTTATCGTTCTTGCGACAGGCAATCGGCACAAACCAGATGCCGCCGAATCAGCTTCTGGTGGGCCTGGCGTTGATATTGACGTTTTTCATCATGACGCCGGTGTTTACGACCTCATACAACGACGGCATCAAACCATATTTGGATGAGAAGATCCCCAAAGAACAGGCGTTCGATAAGGGGATGGCGCCGTTCCGGAAATTTATGCTGGCGCAGACGCGGGAACAGGATCTGGCGCTGTTCGTGAATCTGGCAAAGCTGCCTCCGCCGAAAAATGCGGATGATATTCCGATTCATGTGCTGATACCCGGATTCGTCATTTCGGAACTGCGGACGGCGTTCCAGATTGCGTTTGTGATTTTCATTCCATTCCTCGTGATTGACATGGTGGTGGCATCGGTGCTGATGTCGATGGGTATGATGATGTTGCCGCCTATTCTGGTATCGCTGCCGTTTAAGATACTGCTGTTCGTGCTGGTCGACGGCTGGTATCTGCTCATCAAGTCACTGGTTGAATCGTTCCACATGTAGCATCGGAGAACTCGCATGACACCACAGATGGTCGTAAGTATTGGTCGCGAAGCGTTGACGGTTACGTTACTGGTGGCTGCACCGATGCTCGTGTTTGGTTTGATCATTGGGTTGATCATTTCAATTTTCCAGGCGATTACGCAGATCAACGAAATGACGCTGACGTTCGTGCCGAAGATTCTCGCAGTGGCGTTATCGCTGCTGATATTCCTTCCCTGGATGATCAACATGCTGACCGATTTCACGCGGCATATGTTCGCTCTGATACCAGGGCTTGTGGGGTAAAATGCTCGAAGACGGCGGAAATATGCCTTCTGAACCTTTTTCCCACAGCGCTGGTAATATTTTCCTCAAGTCATCAAGCTACCCTCAAAACCTCAAATTGCACGTCCGTTAAGTTCCTGTAATACAGGCGCTTATCCTCCCCGAAGATACCGTTCCATTTTGGCACAAGTTTTGTGATTACCGGTGGCGATTAACCGGAAATCTAAGGATTTGTGACTTGTTCGACTTCGTTAACTTCGCCGCCGATAAACTCCAGCTCTTCCTCCTCGTGATGCTCAGGGCGACAGGGCTGTTTCTGATGTCACCCATTTTGTCCAACAAAGCTGTACCGACGGTCGCCAAGGTCGGGATGATCATCATCCTGTCGATCATTCTAGTCGCGACCCTTCAAGGCACGGCAATGCCGGCGGTGATGTCGCTCGCGGCGCTGGTCGTGGTAGCGGCAAAAGAGCTTTTGGTCGGGCTGTCTATCGGATTCGTGTTTTCGCTTCTGCTGATGGGCGTACAGGCCGCCGGTGGGGTGGTGAGCTATCAGATCGGATTTTCTATGGCCGAAGTGGTGGACCCGTCAACCGGCGTCCACGTCGCCACGCTCGGCCAGTTCTGGATGCTTTTGGCCACGCTGATCTTTCTGGCGCTGAACGGGCATCACCTGGTGATCTCGGCGTTCAGCGACAGCTATCAGGTTATCCCGGTGGGCACCGTTGCGCTGACCGGAAGCGTGGCCGAGCTGGCGATTCAGTATTCGGCCTACGTGTTCGTTATCGCGCTCAAAATCGCGGCGCCGGTAATCGTGACGCTGTTGCTCACGGATGTAGCGCTCGGCGCATTGTCCCGTCTCATGCCGACCATGAACGTGTTCATTGTCGGTTTCGGACTGAAGGTCGGCCTCGGCATCGCGGTGATGGCGATTTCGCTGCCGGTCTTTGCGTTCGTAATCGAAAAGACTACCACCTACCTGAATCAGGAAATGGGCCACCTGCTGGTGGCGCTGGGAAGGGCATAGCCGCTCATGGCTGAAGAGAATTTCCACGATCGAACTGAGCAGGCGACGCCACGGCGTCGCGAGAAAGCCCGCGAAGAGGGCCAGGTGGCCCGCTCGTTGGACCTCAATTCGGCGTTTGTCATTCTCCTGGGATTTTCAAGTCTCTTAATTCTCGGGCCGTATCTGGTACAGCAGACGCAGCAATTCCTTCGATATATGCTCGGCAATGCGCCGTCGATTGCGGCTTCCGACCCGACCTTCATGAAACTCTTCGGAGACGCCATGCTGAAGTTCTTCGTGATTCTGGCGCCCGTGGCGATTGCGCTGTTCATCATCGGCGCCACCGTGAGTGTCGCTCAGGTTGGGTTCCATATCAGCACCAAGGCGCTCGAACCCAAGCTGGACAAGTTTGACCTCGCGGCCGGATTCAAGCGGCTGGTGGGCCTTCGCTCGCTGGTCAGCATGATCCGCGACGCCGTCAAGTTGCTGGTACTTGGTTTTGTCTCTTACAAAGTCATCTCCGGAGAAGCCGACAAGTTCTACCTGCTCTCCGACATGGCGATTCCGCAGATGGCCGCTACGATCTGTAAGCTGGCGGTCATAATCGCGGTCAAGATCGGCGCCGCCATGCTGTTCGTGGCTGCACTCGACTACATGTACCAGCGCTGGGAGTTCGAGAAGAACATCCGGATGTCCCGGCAGGATATCAAGGACGAGTTCAAAGACACGGAAGGTTCGCCGCAGGTTAAGGCTCGTATTCGCCAGATTCAGCGCGAGATGGCGCGGAAACGGATGATGCAGGATGTACCGACTGCAGACGTCGTCATCACTAACCCGACGCACCTGGCGGTCGCTCTCAAGTACGACGCCGACAAGATGAATGCGCCGTTCGTGGTGGCGAAAGGTGAGCGCCTCATCGCTGAGCGAATCAAGCAGATCGCGCACGAGTATGATATCCCGGTAATCGAAGACGTTCAGTTAGCGCGGGCGTTGTTCAAGATGTGCGAAATCGGCCAGATGGTGCCGCACAGCCTGTACCGCGCGGTCGCCGAAGTTCTCGCCTACGTGTATCGGTTGAAAGGGAAGGTGCTGAGCTGATATGGCCACGCAATCGTCCCAATCGAATTTCTTTTCCATGCTGGCCGGCCGATCCGATATCGTGCTGGCGATCGGCGTAATCGGCATCATCACCGTGCTGGTGATTCCGATTCCGCCGATGCTTCTGGACTTCTCGCTGGCCTTCAATATCACGTTTTCACTGGTCGTCTTGTTGACGACGCTGTATATCACGCGCCCGCTTGATCTCTCGGTATTCCCTGGGATGCTGCTGTTAGTCACGCTTATGCGGCTGTCACTGAACGTTGCCTCCACCCGATTGATTCTGGGAAGCGGCT
>DATKJY010000329.1:0-3254 GCA_035543175.1 Candidatus Acidiferrum sp. | reverse complement strand
GGATTCATTCATCTATCTCGATGGCAGCTTCAATTAACGGGCGGGAAAATAGCACCCATCGCCGCCTCGGCCAAGCGGTTTCTTGGAGCTTTTTAGCCGGCACTATTTGAGGGGGAAACTCTACTTCAGCAGCCTTCGCGTAATCTCATCAGCTACACAAATGCCGTCATCAGATAATCGCACCGTGTCGCTGTCGGCGACTACGTGGCCGGAGTTCACGAACAGATCATACTGCTTCCGGTCCAGCTTCTCCTCGATAGGCACACCAAACCGAAGCGCAAACTGGTGGCGGTCGATGCCGCGCGCTGTCCTGAGCCCAAGCATTATCGCTTCGGTCATTCGCTCTTCGATTCCCGAAATATCCGTCACCAGCGGGCGGCGGCCCTCGGAAAGTTCGCGAAGGTAGAACATCAGGTCAGGGCTGTTGGCGAAACGCCGGCCGTTCATGAAACTGTGCCCCGACGGTCCCAGCGCCAGAAAATCGTTGCCCTCCCAGTAACCGAGATTGTGCCGGCACTCAAAACCGGGTTTGGCAAACGATGACACCTCATACCGCTCGTACCCCGCTTCCGCCATCCGCTCACAACCACCGCGATAGAACGCCAGCAGCGTCTCCGACTCCGGCATCTTCAACTGGCCGGATTCGACCCGTGCGGCCAGAATCGTCCCTGGCTCGATCGTCAACTGATAGAATGATATGTGCGGCGGCGCCAAATCGAGCAATTGATCGAGATCATCGGAGAGCATCCCGCTCGTCTGTCCGGGCATCCCGAAAATCAGGTCAACACCGAAATTCGTGTACCCAAGCGCATTCGTCCAGTAGACCACCCGGTGCGTGTCCTCGACTACGTGCTTTCTATCGAGCATCTTCAGCAACTTCTGATTGAATGACTGAATGCCGTATGTCGGGCGATTGACGCCGAGCGACTTGTACGTCTCCAAAATCTCAAGCGTGACGGCTTCCGGGTTATTCTCGATAGAAAACTCAATCCCCTCCGGAACCTGAAACAACTCGCGCACGAGCGCCAGCCATTGCGTGAACCGTTCAATATTCATGAGTGTCGGCGTGCCGCCGCCGATGTAGATCGTCGAAATCTGATTGTCTGTCGACACCTGCGCTTCGGCCGCAAGATTCGTCTCGGTCATGAGAGCGTCGAAAAAGCGAGCCTCAAGCCCGCTTTCATACAACTCCTTATAGAAGTCGCAATACGAGCACTTGTTGCGGCAGAAGGGGAAATGGACGTAGAGGCCGAACGGCATGTCAGATCGTGAGGCCGATCCGGTCCCAGCGAACGTGCGACGGGAAATTGAATAACCCGTAGCCGATCCACTGAACCAGATCGATCACGTATGGAAAGGACCATCCGGGCGCACCTTTGTCCGGAGCCCACGACCAGTATACGAAGAGCGCTTTGCCGAGCACGTTCGTCCGAGGAACGGTCCCCCAGAACCGACTGTCGCGGCTGTCGTCGCGATTGTCGCCGAGCACGAAATACTCGCCCTCCGGCACCTTGAACGGCCCGAAATTGTCGCGGGTCGAAAGGTCGCCGGGGAGTATTTTCTGGTCGGTATTCTTGGCCCCTTCCGGAACCGGCGCTATCTGCCCGTCGACGTACACGATCTTGTCAGCGACTTGAACCGTCTGTCCCGGCATCGCCACCACCCGCTTGATATAATCCTTGTCCGGATTATTGGGATACTTGAAGACGATGATGTCGCCGGACTGCGGCGCGGCGCCGCCGTACTTGTAAGCCAGCTTGTTGACGAAAATGTAATCGCCTTCATAGAGCGAGTCGGCCATCGAGCCGGAGTTGACCCGGTAGGCGGAGACGACGAAAATGCGCAGGATGAGCGCGGCCGCTATCGCGACGATAGCTACTTCGAGGTATTCCCGCCAGACCGGCTTTTTCTCGCGACGGTTCAAGAACTTGCGGGCTTCCAGCTGGCGCTCGTTCTTGACGTGATCCTGGATGAGGAAATCCTGGTCCATACGTTAGTTACAGTTATCGGTTGTTCCCCACAGGAGCTTTAGCCCCCGGGGGCGTTATCAGCCAAATATATACGTCTGGACCGGTCCAGGGAAGAGCGGACGTGCAGGTCAGTTGAGGCGCGCGCAAATATGAGATTTCAATGTGTGTTAGATGAAGAGTGTCTCCTTCCCTCGTTCTGCGAGGTAGCACACCTAACAGGTGCAGGCGAGGTTCTTTATCGAAAACCACCCGTTGGGTGGGCTACCGAGGACGTTTCCTCCATTGCCACGCAATGAGTAATGGGTTCGTTTTGTCATTTTTCGATGTCCTAGTCATACCTCGATAGAGTACACTCGGGAACAGTTGGAAGTGTCGAAACCTCCGCCTTCGGCGGACCCTTCGGGCAGGGGTTTCGACCTACATTGCTCTTCCGTTGGCCCACCTGATAGGTGGGGTACCGCTTCAAGCTCGTTGGGGGACAAGGGGGAATGGGTTCGTTTTGTCGTTTTTTCCATTTTTGATGACGAGAGTAATGAGTTCAGGGCTTTCAGGTCCTCCCGTGTGAAGGGGGTGTCCTTTTGCAGGCGGCTGAGCATGGAGTAAGCACGTTCCAGTTCACGATTGATCCGCATTTCATAACGAAGCAAGATTTTGCAGAAGGCGTCGTCGGGGATCAGGCATTCGCCGACCATGTTTTCTCGGTCGAGTTCTTCCTGCTCGGGGGTATCGGGAATGGTGTCATAATCATCGACATGGCAGGAGCGGAAGTAGGCCTGCTGATTCAGACGTTTGGTGACATCATCCAATTTGCGGTTGATGTGGGCGGTTTCGGCCCGGACGGCGCGTTGCAAGCGCCAGATGCAGTTGGCGATTTTCTGGACCAGAAATGTCTGGAGCAAGGTGGTGGGGCGGAGTTCTTCGGAGAGGGTTTCGAGCATCCGGTTGTAAACTTCGGGGCTTTCTTTCAAATGTGATGAATCAATCACGATGTCTTTGGCGAAGAGGCCGTGGGTGATGGCGTTGCGGCTGGATCTGGTTTTGCCCTTCGCGGAGGTCGGACCGGTGGATTTTTGGGCGTTTTGCTTGTTGGCGTTGAGTTTACGTTCAGAGATACACATGAGATACTCCTTAGGTTTTGGACATGGGTTCTTCTACCTATCCCGGCGGAGTCGGATTTAGCGTCAAAATGATGGCGATTTTGTACGGGAAGCAGACGGGAAACCCGCGTCGACGAGGTGGGGCACCCGGACTCCGAGAAGATGAAGTTCTATTGCGCCATCGGCG
>DATKJY010000328.1:0-3020 GCA_035543175.1 Candidatus Acidiferrum sp. | reverse complement strand
AAAGACAGAGTCTTAAATTTCTCCGGCGGTTCATCGATGAACGAAAGTTTGAACGGATAGACTTCAGCGGCTCCGACTATCGTATATAGATATCCGGCCGCTGGCTCGCGAAATTTCTCGGCAGTTTGGTGTATGACGGTTGAAAGTCGTTCAATCACGGCATCGTCGAGAGAATGAAACTCACTCCCGGTAAGGTCAGAGCGCGAACAGATTTCCTTCGCCAGAGTCCTGTTGAACCCGAGAATGTTGCGCTCCAACCAGGTGGTGAGCGACGGAGAATGAGAATGGGTCAGGCGCTGCCCTAACACATCAACCGTGATCTCAAACGGATTCAGCTTGTCCGGTGGGGGCGCCGAGGGCTCATACTTCTCCCCCTTCGTGAATTCACGGTTACGGAGAACCGCCTGCTTCCCCCATTGATCATCGAGCAGCCAGATATTGCCGTTGGGACCAATCGCTTCGTAGACGACACGAAATGTCGCATCTTTTCTCGTCACTTCGAGATAGAAGATGCGGTCGAGGCCGAGTTGATCGATGCCGGCCACCTCTCCCCCGTGCAAATCAAATATCGGCCAGGGTTTCTCGCGCGTGTCGATCTTCAATTTCGAGGCGGGCACGACGAAGAATCCGGGGCCCGACGGATGGTACACGAAGGTCAGGGCCGACAGGGTATTTCCCTTTCGGACGAAAAAGCAGGCGGTTCGTTCTTTCTTATAGAACTCGGTGTTGACAATTGTGCCGCCGAGCAGTTCGTGCTGTAATTCGTCGACCAGCGAGAGAATGTGAAGCGATGTTTGCATGGCCGAATATAGGCGGGCTCGTGGACCCTTACAAGCTTGGATTTGACAGAGCCAACTGAGCCGGTTACCTTTCACCGGCATTTCAAACAACACTTACCAAAGGAGAGACGCGATGAAGTATGGAGCGCGGAATCGGATTACCGGAAAGGTAACTTCAGTCAAGAGCGGCGATGTCATGTCGCTGGTGAAATTCGACGTCGCCGGCCCGGTCAAGATGGCATCGGTGCTGACTTCCGAGTCGGTAGAAGATATGACGCTGAAGGTGGGCGACGAAGTAGAGCTGATCGTCAAGGCGATTCATGTTTTGCCGGTAAAAAAGTAAGAGCCGGCGAGTCAGCGACTAACTGTAGCGCCGGTGCTGATATCGATGATTTTAGCTGTCCATTGCCGGTAACCGGCCTCAGCTTCGACACGATAGACGCGCCCCGCTTCGGCGTTGAAGGTCAGAATAACCGGCTGGTTGGAACTCCCTTTCCACGACCGATAATTGACTTCGACCGCATGTTCTCCCGGAAGGACTTCTATCGAATCGGCGGTGATCCCGATATGTTTCTTTCCGAAATTGTCGATGCGGGTAATGATGGCGCTTTCCGATGTGGTCAGAATAGCGACCCGGTCTACCGTTTGGCGGGGACCTTCATACGTCACAAGCGTTTTGGGTCCACCACACGCCAGTAGGAGGGCAACCAGTAGCCAACTCGATACTGCCAGATTACGCTTCTTCATTGGAACTTCAGGATTCACTGACGACCAGATCGATTTCGGTGCCGAGGGTCAGCTCAGTGCCTTCGGGTTCGGACTGCTCAAGCACCGTTTCGGGAAGGTAGTTTTCATTGGTGCGGTAGCTCACCAACCCGACTTTAAGACCTTTATCTTCGATCACCCGTTTGGCATCGGCCAGCGCCATTCCTATCACTTTAGGCATGAAGACGTAGTCGGTGGCCCGGCCGCGGTTGACCATCAGGTTGACTGCCGAACCCATGGGGACTTCCACACCCGCCGCCGGATAGGAGAAGACGACAACTTTCTCAGGAATAGTGTCGGAGACCGCCCAGGCGATCTCGCCAAGTTTCAAGCCCGCCGTTTCCAGATCAAGAGTTGCCTGCCGCACCGATTTGCCGGCGACCATCGGGATACTGACAATCTTGGTGCCGATTGAGATGACAAACTTGATGACACGTCCCGGTTTGACCTTGGTGCCGGCAATCGGGAACTGTCCAATGATGGTCCCTTTCTCTTCGCCGGGGGAATATTCTTCGGCGGATATCTGATACCCGAGATGCAGCTCTTCCAGCTTGCTGTCGACATCGACAATCTTCTGCTTAGTGAAATCGGGGAGCACGAACGCCGAATGCTGGCGGGTGACAATCGGCATGACAATCGAATCGATGATACACAGAAACACCAGAAACGCCAGAATCGGAATACCGATAGCAAAGGTCAAACGCCGACGGCGGGAGCCGGGCGGAAGATATTTGCCCAGAAACGCCGTACTCTGAGTCGCTACTTTGCTGAAACTGAACGAATCCATGCCATTATTTCTCTGCGATTATACACCACTCGGTCGAGAGACAACATTCGGCAATTCCGTGCGGCAACGCAAGCCTAAAACGGCGGAGTCCTCAGCCCTCAAGCTTACGTTTCAGCCGGGCGCAGAAAGCGCCATCGAGGCCGTCGCAATCCGGATAGGTTTTGACGAATCCTCGATCATTGACCAGGTCAGGGCCGTAGAATTGCGCAGCAGAATCGATTTCAAAATGCGGGTTCCGAAGGAGAAACTCTTCGACAATCTGATCATTTTCTCGGCGCATGATGGTGCACGTGGAGTAAACCAGGACACCGCCGGGTTTGACGAAGCGGGCGGCGCGGTCGATCATTTTTGTCTGAATTTTGGTCAGATTCTCGATATCCTGCGATGATTTCGCCCAGCGAAGGTCCGCATGTTTTCCGGCGGTGCCCCAGCCCGAGCAGGGCGGATCCAGAAGGACACGGTCAAACGGTTCGGCGACAAAATCGGCGAGGTCAGAAGCGACCGGTGAAATAATGCGTATGCCCAGCCGCTGCGCATTATCCACGACCAGCTCCAGACGCTGATGGGACTTGTCTACCGCTGTTACTCTCCCTTTGTTACGCATCCGAATGGCGGCGTAAGTGGCTTTGCCTCCGGGTGCGGCGGTCAGGTCAAGTACGTTGCCGCCCGGTTTGGGATTGAGGAGGCGA
>DATKJY010000327.1:0-3115 GCA_035543175.1 Candidatus Acidiferrum sp. | reverse complement strand
AACCATCTGAGCTAATCTCCCGTCCAGTATCAGCTTATACGCTTATCGCTGGCTGAACATAGACAGTTAGCATACCTTTCCAATCGGCGCTTGTCAACAGAAATTTTGCTCTCAATTGTCGTCACAAATCCCAATCTCACTTAGGCTTGTGATAGACGCGCCGCTCCGCCCGACCACAGTAAAATCCTCTTCCCAATTGCCGATACTCATAATACCGGTGGCGCGAGGATGCGCCCAGTTCAGGCGATAAGCTTTCTGATTAAGGATAGGAACCGTGCCTTCAAGCAGCCCACTTCAAATTAGTCAACTTGTCGAAATGATTCGAGCCGCCAAGCCACGGTCGGTTTTGGACATTGGCATCGGTTTTGGCAAGTACGGTTTTTTGTGCCGCGAGTATCTCGAATTGTGGGACGGTCGTGACCAGTACAATGACTGGCAACGTCGCATTGACGGCATCGAAGCGTTCGAAGGCTACATCACGCCGCTGCACAAATTGATCTACAGCAATATCTACGTCGGCAACGCGCTTGATATCGTTCCGGCCCTTGCCACCCATTACGACCTGGTCTTGATGGTCGACGTGATAGAGCATTTTACCCTGAAAGACGGACTGAACCTTCTTCAGGCCTGCGCTCAGCGTGCCCGGGCGTGCATCATCTCGACGCCGCTGGAGGTTACCTCTCAGCAGAGCGCTTTCGGCAACGAGTTCGAAAGGCATCGATCGCGCTGGAGTGCCGAAACGCTTTTTGACTATCCACAGAAAATCATTGTCCCCAGCCCCCAGGCGATGCTTTGCTACATACGATTTGACGGCGTGCGGCTGTCGACTGCCGGTAAGCCCTGACCTCTTCTCGCCGAACTCGTGACAAAAAGAAGGGCCCCCTTGATTGGAAGCCCGATCCAGATGCGCAAAGGTGATTTATATTCTAATGAATGCCGGCCATTTGCATGAAGGTCTCGGCCTTGAGGTACTCCTCACGGAGGAGTTCGCCGAAGGTCGTGAGGTCGTCATTGGTGATGCCCATATATTCGACGACACCCGGATCGAGGGCGCCGACAAGATAAGCCTCATCGCGGTCGTAAAATGTCTTCTTCGCGATATAGTTGGCCAGATAAATGATATACGGAATCGGCTCCTCGCAGTCACTTGACAAGGGAAGGTGATGGTAGTTGATCGAATCGATCAACTTGTGAGGAAGTTTCCACTGCGCGGCAAGTAACGAGCCTACCTGGGCATGGTTATATCCGAGCACCTTATCTTCAAGTTCCCACGACGGCATCGGTGGATTATCACTGCGAGCCTGCATCAGTTTTCGGTGTTCCGGAGCGAGGAAGCAACAGACCACGATCTTGCCTATGTCGTGCAGCAAGCCGGCTGAAAACGCGGTGTCCGAGTCGACAATACCCCGTCGCTGTACCCGCTTGGCCAGCAGCCGACTGCAAAAAGCCGTGGCCAGCGAATGGCGCCAGAACCTCTCCTGAAATTCCTGATCGAAATCTTTTCCTTTGAACATGTCGAGCACTGACGCCGACAGAACCAGGTTTTTGACGGCCTCCAGACCGACTATCACGACTGCCTGCTTGACGGACTCAACTTCGCGGGTCAGCCCGTAAAAGGCGGAATTGGTCAGCTTGAGGACCTTGACCGACATCGCCGGATCCTCGGCCAGAATCGAAGCTATTTGCACCGCCGACACTTTGGGATCGTTAATGACTTTCTGGATCTGATGAAAGACAATCGGCGGCGTCGGCAGGTTGCGGATGTTCGACACCACCTGCTTTACCTTGTTGTCCATCGTCAACGCTGTCGCCATACCTTCAACTCAACTCATGCTTCACGGTTTGATATCTTCGGCCAGGCCCTCTGCCACCTGCTGAATCACCTCAGGCCGCTGGTAGAAACCCGATGCGACCTTTTGCTTTAAGCGAGCGATCCGATCCGTAGCAAGTTCCTCCACCTGCGAGCGAGTTTCCGCCTCCTGCGGGCCGGTCAGGAGCTCACGACGGGCTCGATCGGCCAACTCGGCGAGACGCCGCCGGGCGTCATCGGATACTTCTATTCTGTCTGCAGTTGGTGTCTCCTGCCCCACCTTCTCTTTGGTCGGTTCCGCCTGCCGGTCGGACGGCGGCACCAGATTGTTCCGGTCAACAGGTCCTATCTTCATTGCGTCACCCTACCTTTCTTCCTATGGTCGGTATAGTGCACGACATTGCCGTCTCCCGCACATTGGAGCGGGACGGCACGGTCATTGGGTTCCATCAACAAACTGCGGCGAAGCATCCGCCTGCCGCAGATACTGTAATATCTTATCGCTGTTGCGAAGTTCTTCCAGCTCTTTGCGAATCCGCTCGTGGCGGTCCTTCACGTAGCCTTCGTTCTCGCTCACCAGCGTCATGTTCTTCTTTATTAGCGTCGTGATGCAGTTCACCAGCTTCTTAACTTCCGGCGTGAGCGTGGCTGTTTGAAACACCGACGGGGCCCGCTCCTTAATTTCGGCCACCTTCCGCTCCGATTCCTTTATCCGAAGATGACAACGTTCGATTTCGGCGAACAAATCGAGCAGATGCTCATCCCGGTCGTATTTGATCAGATCGCGCTGGCGATCGAGCAGGATATACAGCGATTGATAAAAGGAATACTCTTCATTGAGTATTCGTACCAGGTCCTGCTCCATCTGTCGCGTCGCTTTATCGCTCATAGTCATACCGCCTCAGGCCGACGTCTCAAACGCCTTACCGGCGGCGTTTGCCTCCCGCAATTCCGGCGCCGCGTTCGGAGCGGTCATTCGACCCTTGAGTTCCGCCCAGCCGTCTCGGATATTCCGGACTACACGTATTGTATCGTCAATTACGTTCGGATTCTTCGTAGCTTCGATTAAATCGATATTCTTCAGAGCGTAGACGTATAACCGCGAAAGATTATCGGCCACTTCGCCGCCCTGCTCGAAATCAAGGGTCGTGTACAGATGCATGATGAAGCGTCTGGCGCGTTCCATCTGTCCGTACCCGGCGTCGAGCGAATGGGCGCTATACGCTTCACGAGCGCCTTGCAGAGCGGTCAACGTTCCGTCGTATATCTGCACTAGCAGATCCAATTGCGATTTACCACTGGCTT
>DATKJY010000326.1:0-7457 GCA_035543175.1 Candidatus Acidiferrum sp. | reverse complement strand
TTCCACGGTTTCACGGACCGAAAAGGCAGCGGCGGCAGCCGACGGCCAGCCGTCGACGCAGACTGCCGTTAAAGGAGACAGTACTATGCTTATGACAGATTATCGGGTAATCCCGTTTAAGACGATTACCGGGCACGATTCCAGTTTGGCCGACTTTCACGGAAAAGTCGTGCTGATAGTAAACGTAGCGAGTCAGTGCGGCTTTACCCCTCAGTACAAGGACCTTGAAGTTCTGTACGAGAAATACAAAGACAGGGGATTCGTCGTAATTGGATTTCCGGCCAACAATTTCGGCAGTCAGGAGCCGGGGACAAACGAAGACATCCTCAAATTCTGCAGTACGACCTACAGTGTGACTTTCCCGATGATGGCTAAGGTCAGCGTCAAGGGGGACGACAAACATCCTCTATTCAAATATCTCACTGAAGAGTCACCGGTAACCGGAGAAGTCAAATGGAATTTCAGCAAGTTTCTCCTGGACCGTCAGGGAAACCTGGTCGCTCGATATCCTTCCGAGACCAAGCCGCTCGATCCGAAGTTGACAGGCCGCATTGAGACCCTATTTTAGAGAGCTATGAAGGGACCGAGCCGGCGTTTTCCGTTATAAATAGCCTCTCCCGTCGGCTCGACATAGCGAAGTGTACCGCCTTTTTGTAGCTATTGATCCTCCGCCGGACATCAAGACGCAGTTAGCTGCCATAAGTATCGGAGTACCTGGGGCTAGGTGGCTCACTGCCGAGCAGCAGCATTTGACGCTTCGATTTATCGGTGAAGTGGATGGTGGCGTGTTCAGGGACGTTGCCGAAGTTCTCCGCGAGGTTCACAATCCGCCATTTGACCTGACGCTGTGCGGTGTGGGGCACTTTCCGCCGCGAAAAGACCCCGAACAACTCTGGGTGGGCGTCGAAAAGTGCGAGGCGCTGGCTCAACTCCATAACAAGATCGAGGCGGCGTTGTCTCGAATCGGCGTCAGGCGCGACGGCCGGAAGTTTGCCCCTCACGTAACTCTCGCTCATCTGAAAAATGCCAATATCAACCGAGTCGGCGGCTACCTGGCCGGGAACAACCTTCTCAAGCTGCCTCCATTTCCGGTGACCGAGTTTCTTTTGTACTCCAGCGCATTGTCTTCGCAGGGGGCGATACATCAAATCGAAGCCACCTACCAGTTGAACGGCAAGGAGAATCATCTGCAGTGAAAAGCTATCGCAAGGAGCTCTGGTTCAATGTCCCGCAGCGCCGGGCGTTTCTCAATATTACTCCCGAAGTCCGTGAGTGCGTGAAAGAAAGTGGCGTCACCGAAGGCCTGGTACTGGTTAACGCCATGCATATTACGGCGTCGGTGTTCATCAACGACGATGAGTCCGGGTTGCACCAGGACTACGAGAAATGGCTGGAGAAGCTCGCTCCGCACGAGCCGATATCACAATATCGCCATAACCTCACCGGTGAGGACAATGGTGATGCTCACCTAAAACGTCAGGTTATGGGGCGCGAAGTGGTAGTGGCGATTACCAAAGGGGTCTTGGATTTCGGACCCTGGGAACAGATTTTCTACGGTGAGTTCGATGGCCAGCGACGCAAGCGCGTTCTTATCAAAGTCATAGGGGAATGAAAGCCGGATTGCGGCGACGGCCTCTGCTTGGACGTTCACGATATTATCGATACAGGAGTAATATAATGAATCGCAAGGATTCCATATTGAATTGCCGTTGGATTTTGGCGCTGACGGTGTCGCTCGCTCTTGCGACCAGCGTGGTCGCGGCCGACTTCAAACCACCGGTGGCACGGATTGTGCCGCATACCGACACGCTATTCGGCGACGTGACCGTCGACAACTACTTCTGGCTTCGTCATAAGGAAGATCCGGAAGTCATCAAGTATCTTCAGGCGGAGAACGCCTATGCTGACTCAGTCATGAAGCCCACCGAGGCAATGCAGAAGAAGCTGTACGACGAGATGCTCGGACGGATCAAAGAGACCGACCTGTCAGTTCCGGTCAAGCATGACAACTATTACTACTATAGCCGTACAGAACAGGGAAGGCCGTACCCGATCATCTGCCGGAAAAAGGGGAGTCTCGAGGCGCCGGAAGAAGTTATTCTCGACATCAACAAGTTAGCGCAGGGGCATGATTATTTCGCGGTAGGTGTCTCCGAGGTCAGCCCTGATCAGCAGCTCATGGCATATTCAACAGACACGGCCGGATCCGAACGATTCGTTCTACGAGTGAAGAATCTAGCGACCGGCGAGCTCTATCCCGAGGCTATTACCAATACCTACTACGCCCTTGAATGGGCCGCCGACAACGCTACGTTTTTCTATACGGTGCAGGATTCGGCTTCACGCGCCTATCGCCTTTACCGGCACAAGGTCGGGTCAGATCCGACCAAAGATGCACTCGTGTATGAAGAGCCGGATGAAGCCTATTCGATCGAGCTCGATAGGACCAAAGACCGCGCCTACATCCTCATGAATCTGGTGAGCGAAATTACGTCCGAGGTCCGCTATCTGAAATCGGACCAGCCGGAGGGCCAGTTCACAGTCGTGCATCCGCGTCAGCACGGGATGGAGTATGATGTCGAGCACCATGACAATCGCTTCATAATCAGAACCAACGACAATGCTCGCAATTTCAAGGTGGTCGAAGCGCCCGAATCGAATCCGTCCAAGGCCAACTGGAAAGAGATCATCCCCGGCAGTGATTCGACCCTGATTCGCCGAATCGAGCTGTTCAAGGATTTTATGGTAGTCTATGAGCGGAAGCTCGGGCTGGATCAGATTCGGATCACGAATTTTAAGACCAACGAAACGCATGATGTGTCATTCGATGAGCCGGTTTACACCATCCGGCCGGGTGAAAGCGGCGACTTTGACAGCAAGCTGCTCCGGTTCAGTTATACGTCGCTGGTAACACCAAGCACGGTCTATGACTATGATATGGAAGCCCGTCAGAAGGAGTTGAAGAAGCAGCAGGAGGTGCTGGGAGGGTACGATCCGAAAGCGTACCAGGAAGAACGGCTCTGGGCCAAGGCTCCCGATGGCGTCATGGTGCCGATTTCTCTCGTCTATAAGAAGGGTTTGGTCAAAGACGGTAATAATCCGACTTATCTGTACGGTTATGGCGCCTACGGTATTAGTTCTGACCCAAGTTTCTCCTCGACGCGATTGAGCCTTCTCGATCGGGGCTTTGTGTACGCCATAGCCCATGTGCGTGGGGGCGCCGAAATGGGGCGTCAATGGTACGAGGACGGCAGGTTGCTTCACAAGAAGAACACCTTCACCGACTTCATCGCCTGCGCCGAACACCTCATCGCGCAAAAATACACTTCCAGCAGCAAGCTGGTTATCGACGGGGCCAGCGCCGGCGGCCTGTTGATCGGGGCGGTGGTCACTATGCGGCCGGATTTGTTCAAAATCGCGCTGCCGACCGTTCCGTTTGTGGATATCATCAACACGATGAGTGATCCGTCGCTGCCGGCTACCGTGGTTGAATACGAAGAATGGGGGAATCCCGGTGTCAAAGAAGATTACGAGTATATGAAGACGTACTCACCGTACGATAATGTGGGCAAGAAAGCTTACCCAACCATGCTCGTGCGGGGCGGATTGAGTGATCCTCGGGTGAGTTATTGGGAGCCGGCCAAGTTCACGGCCAAGCTTCGCGTTATGAAGACTGATAACAACCTTCTGCTTCTGAAAACGAATATGGAATCGGGCCACTTCGGCTCGACAGGGAGGTACGGCGCACTGAAAGACGCCGCATATGATTATGCCTTTATTTTTATGACGCTCGGTATTACGAAGTAGGACGTTTGTCAGCAAAATCGAAAGCGCACCGCCTTAAGCAGGCAGTGCGCTTTTTATTTGCAGTATAGGAATATTCGAGAGGGATCAGGAATTTTCGACGCGCCCTTCGAGCATCAGCAGTTGGCCGGGGCTGTTGGTCATCTTGATCCAACCAAGGATCTCACTTACCGTGGAGACTTCCTCCACCTGCTCATCGACAAACCACTCAATAAATGAGTGAGTGGCGTGGTCACCCTCGGCCACGGCCTGGCTTGCGATTTCACCAATCAACTTGGTGATCTTCTTCTCATGCTCCAGAGCCGCCTCGATAATCTCCTGGGCCGAACTATACGTGACTTTGGGCTGGTCCAGCGCGGTCAACTTGACCGAAGCACCCTGGTCAACGAGGTACTTGGCGATCTTGGTGGCATGGCCTTTCTCTTCCTCGGCCTGCTTGTAGAACCGTCGGGCGAATCCTTTCAGACCCATGGTCTCGAAAGAATAGGCCATTGCGAGATAGGCCCAGAAAGAGAAGAACTCGTGTTTCACCTGGTCGTTCAGGCGGGCAGCCATTTTTTCAGAAATCATCATTTTCAAGAACTCCTATTGCGGTTGTTTCAGATTAACGCTCTGTGGTTCAACCGACAGAACGGGAATCGGGTTCCGGAAAAGAGCTTTTGGCGAGCAAAAAGAGGGTGGCAATCGCCAGAAACAAATACAGGCCGGTCGAAGGACCGGCCTGCGCTACCGAAACGACTGTTGAGTCGGTTCTACTTTTCGTTCATCAGCTTTTCCAACTGATCGACCAGGTCGCCGAACAGCTTGATAGTCCGCTGGTAAGGCTCCGGCGTGGTCATATCAACGCCGGCGTCCTTGAGAATGGTTACCGGATATTTAGAGGTCCCGGTCCGAAGGAACTTCATGTAAGTATCAAGCGCTCCCTTCTCGTTATCCAGAATCCGCTGCGAGATCATCTGCGCCGCGGCGTAGCAGGTAGCGTACTGATACACATAATACTCGCGGTAGAAATGGGGGATTTCCAGGCCGCGCAGATCGCGAAGGTCTGGAATGACCATCTCAGGTCCCCAGTACTTCTGATAGATGTCACGGAACGTCTTGCGGAAGAAATCCAGCGACAACGCCTCACTGCCCTCGACCCGTTTATGAATCGCCAGTTCAAATTCCGAGAACATCATCTGAGTGTAAAACGTCCCGATGATCTGCTCGATATAGCGGGTGAGAAGCATAGTCTTCTCCTGCTTGTCGGTCGTATGCTCGATCATGTACTTCATCAGGAGCGCTTCGTTGCAGGTCGAGGCCACCTCGGCCGTAAACAAATAATGATCGCCGTACAGGTACGGTTCGTTGCGGAACGTGTAATAATTGTGCATGGCGTGACCCATCTCGTGGGCCAACGTGAAGACCCACTGCAGGGTGCCGTTGTAATTGAGCAATACGTACGGGTGCGACGTGTAGGTGGCGGTGCAGTAGGCGCCGGACCGCTTGCCCTGCGTCTCATAGACATCGATCCATCCTGAATTGAGACCGTTTTCAAAATCGGTCAGATACGTTTTGCCGAGAGGAGCCAGACCCTTCAGCACGATAGCTTTGGCTTCCTCGAACGTATACTCTTTCGGCGTGTCGGTCGTCAGAGGAGCGTACTGATCATAGGCGTAGAGGGTATCGATGCCGAGAATACGTTTGCGCAGACTTGCCCACTTATGGAGCGGGGCGAGGTTGGCATTGACCGCATCCACCAGATTGTAGAAGACACTCGTGGGGATGCTGTCGCCGTCGAGCCGCGATTCGAGGCAGGTCTTGTAGTTTCTGGTCTGGGCAAGGAAGTAATCCTTCTTGACCGATGCCGCCATAGTAGCGGCGAGGCTGTTGGCGTACCGAAAATAGGTGGAATCAAAAACCAGGGCGGCGTCACGCCGCATGCGTCGGTCCGGCGAACCAAGGATTTTGCTATAGCGTTCCTTGGATAACTGAATCTCCTGTCCGTTTTCGTCTTTGATAAACCCGAAGTTGACGTCGGCATTATCGATCATGCCGAATATATTGGACGGCGCTCCGAGCACGGGACCGGCATTGGCAAGAATCGCTTCTTCCTTGTCCGACAGGATGTGCTGCTTGCTGCGGATAAGGCCCTGGAGGTAGAACCGATAGATTGCAAGCCCGGTGTCACTCTTGAGAAATCCCTCGAGCCGGTCATTGTTCATGGCCAGAATCTCCGGCTCCGCAAAGGAACTACCGGCCCGGATGCGGGAACCAAGGCTGGAAATATTGTCGGACATTTCCTGGTAGACACTTACCCTGCGGTCTTCGTCGAGCTTGAGGGACGCGTAAACATCGAGGTTATCCAGGATCGAATACAGACTGTCGCGCAGTTTCAGGAAGCGGCGTAAGGTTGCGGCCGAATCGGCAAGGTGTCCCTTGTAGGGGTCGAAGCTACCGATGTTAGCTTTGATTGAGTTGAACTGCTTCTGCCAGGCGGAATCCGATGCGAACATGTCGGACACTTTCCACTTGTACTTGGCATCGATTTCCGAGCGCTGCTTGACAGCCTGCGCGCTGAGGCTGGCTGCTACAAGCATGACGATTGCGAGGAGCAGGGTAGTCCGGAATAACGCCGATGACCGCCGGATTTGTTTTTGCTTCATAGAATCTCCCAACGTACTTTAGTCCAAAAGGTCCTGATCCAATTTCCGGCTAATATAAGGTAAAACGAAACCGGAAGTACGGGAATATTGCGAGGATTACCGATGTTTACCTATTCCACGACCGTGAAGCTGCATCAGACGGATGCGGCCGGGCTTCTCTTTTTCGGCAACTACTTCATGCTTGCGCACGATGCGTACCAGGCATTCGTAGAGGCGTCGGGCTATAGTTTCGCTCGGATCATCAAGGAGTCCGGCTTTCTGGCTCCGATTGTCCATGCCGAGTCCGATTACCAGGCGCCGCTGTTTGTCGGCGACAAGGTGGAAGTTCGACTTTCCGCCGACGATATCGGCACAACTTCATATACACTGGCCTATGAGCTGGTCGGGGAAAATGGCGCGACTGTCGCGACTCTTCGCACCGTGCACGTCTGGGTCGAGCGAAGAACCATGCAGAAAAGCCCGCTTCCCGGGTGGCTCAAGGATGCCCTCGCAAAGATCAGGTAGTACCTCCGCATACTAGGCACCGACCAGTTTCTCGGCCAGCTTTCGAAACTCGGTGCGGCTCAGTTTAATTCCGGTGGAAGCGATCCCGGAGGGCCACGGATAGAATTTGTCCGGTATCTTGAATGAAGGTAAGCGTTTCCTCAATTCACGCTTGAGTTCCTCTGAGTCAATGTCCTTGCCGGTCGACTTTTGCAGGAATGCGATTGGGCGGTGCCCGTATTCACGGTCAGGGACCGGCACGACTATGGCATCAGTTACCTTTTCCAGTGAATGGAGAACTGATTCAATCTCTTCCGGCTGAATATTCTCTCCGCCGGAAATGAACATATTGTCGCGACGGCCGGTCACGACCAGATACCCCGCGTCGTCCCTATGACCATTATCCCCCGTGTGGAACCAGCCCTCCCCATCGACCGGTGTGACTGTCTGGTCGCCATCGATATATCCTGAAAAGAGCGTCTCACCGGCGACGAGTATTTCGCCCTCAGATGAGATTCGAAGTAG
>DATKJY010000325.1:0-2872 GCA_035543175.1 Candidatus Acidiferrum sp. | reverse complement strand
GCAGAATTCCACAACAAGGGATACTTCACCACCGCCGAGCTCCCTGAGAATGTCGGCCCCATGACCATGCGGTTCGCGATCAATTACACGCTATTTGATCTGTTTATGCTCACCGAAGACGTTCTGTTGTTTGGCGAAGATGTTGCTGATTTTTCCGGCCACATGATTGAAGACAGAGAAAAGCAGACCAAACTCAAAGGTAAAGGCGGCGTCTTCCTCGTCACCAAAAACCTGCAGCGTGAATTCGGCAACGACCGGTGTTTTAATACGCCACTTGATGAAGTCGGCATTCTTGGCAAAGCCGCCGGCCATTGCTACCAGGGAAGGCGCCCGCTGCCGGAAATTCAATTCCTCGACTATATGTCGCCGGCGTACCAGGTTCTCAAGGATAAAATCTGCACGACCTACCAGCGCTCGGGCGGTCTGTTCAATATGCCGATGGTTATTCGCACCACCTACGGCGGTTACAAGCAGGGAGCAGGTGCGTTCTGGCATTCCGAAGGGAATCTCGGCACCTGGATGAATATCCCCGGTCTCCTGATCGCCGTGCCATCAAACGCCCACGATGCTGCCGGCCTTCTTAAAACAGCCTGGGCCACCGACGACCCCGTGCTGTTCTGCGAATCTGTGGCGCTGTACAACCGCCGCGACTGGGAAGGGGTGCCGATGGAATCCTCACTTCCTGATATCGATGAACTCATTCCGTTCGGCGTCGCTAGGGTGTACGACGAACAGAATACCGACATCGGCATCATCACCTACGGTGCCACTTTCCAGATGTGCCGCAAGGCCGCTGAAATTCTCCAGGAGAAGGGGATTCACGTGCGACTGGTCGATCTCAGGACGGTCAAACCGCTGGATGAGGAGACAATCGTCCGAACGGCCAAAGATTGCGGCAAGGTCATGATTGTCACCGAAGATCGGTTCCACGGCGGCGCGGCCGCGACTATCGCTTCTATTATCACCGGTGGTGAAGGGTTGTTCCACCTGGAGGCGCCGATTAAGTTGGTGACGGCTATTGATGCCCGCGTTGCGTACGGTGTCGATGGCGACAACGCCTGCCTCCCGACTACCGATAAGATCGTTGCCGCCGCTGAGGAGCTTCACGAGAGCTATTAGTCGAAAACCTGCATTACCTTCAAGCCGCTGTTCAGTCCACATCTGAGCAGCGGCTTCTCATTTCGGTTGAGTATTACCTATCACTATCCGATTAGACCGCCGAGATAGCCTTTGAATCGCTCGCGGTCCTCGGGCAGCAGAATTACGAAATATCCCGCTGCGATTGCGACGAAAGTCACCGCGGCAACGTTCAGTATCAGATTCGCCCAGGATTCGGGGGAGAGCCAGATTTTCATGACATACGAAATGGGCCAGGTGATCACGATCGCAAACAGACCTGTCACCAGTTCAGTAATCAAGACCAGATAATACCGGGCTCCGACCACCCGGGACAGGAAGAACGGATAGACGGTCGAATACAGGAGGATCTGTGGGGCTACGACGGCCACCGCCATACCAACCGGTCCGTATGGTCCTATCAGGAAGATCGACAGGATAATTTTGAGACTTGCTTCAGCGGTCAGCACCCAGAGAAGATACCTGTGACGTCCGACACCAAACAGCACCGAGTTCCCGATGATGTGCGGAAGGAAAAACGCCGCCCCGACTGAAAGCACAATCATGACGTCGGCAGACTCCGCGAACTCCGGTCTCAGCCAGAGACCCACGAAGGGCTTTGCGTACTGTATCACACCCACCGCCAGAAAGAACGAGGCGAAAGAAAAGTAGCGGATTCCTTTCAGATACACGTCACGAATCGTCTCGCCGCGGGCCATCCCCTCTAACTGCGAAACCGCCGGCGTCAACGGCGTCCCGACCGTGTTGACAATCATCCGGAGATAGAGCATGACGCTCGCTCCCGGGGCGTAGATTCCGGCCGCCGCCGGCGAGGCCAGCAGCCCCAGAAGAATAGAATCGGTGCTGAAGATTACCATCCACCCGACCGCTATAGCGAACGACACTTTCGAGTAATCCGTCAGAAGTCTCGCCGTCGCCCGGGTAATGGCCGCCCGCACCAAATGGACGCGAGGAAACAACTTCCTTACAACGATCAGGGCGACAACCTGACGGATGAGGCTGACACCGAATATGGCCATCGCTAAGGCCACCAGACCATATCCTGATGTGAGGAGAGCGATGAGAATGCTCACCCGCACCAGTTCCTCAGCTATCTCCATAGCATTTAGGACATCATAGCGCTGGAATCCACCGAAACTCCCGGCAAACGGCATTAACCAGAAACGAACGGCCAGATATGCCACCACCACGTAAAACGCCGTCTGGGCTTCCGCTAGGAGCTCGTACGATGGACATAGTGCGGGGAAGAGGATTGCGCCTACTCCGGCGCCTGCTATCAGAACCAGCAGCCCGAACCCGAAATAGGCCACCGTTGCCGTGCTCAACACTCCGTTGATCGAGTCAAAGTCTCTCTGGCCGACGAATTTCGAGACGTATCTCAGTATCGCCCTCTCAAATCCAAAATCAAGCAGCGAGAGATAGCTGATGGCTTGGAAGATTATCACCCAGATGCCATACCGCTCAGTGCCCAGCACGCTTGTGATATATGGCACGAAAAAAAACGCTATGACAATGCGGACTGCGTAGCTGACGCCGGAAGACAGGACATTTCGTATGAGCTGGCGGCCGATCGGCACGTCGTATAAACCCTTTGCTAAATGATTCAACGAGTATAATCTTTGGTCGGCACCGCAGCAACCGCTAATGAAGTAAGGACCCTTTTGACCCGATTATCACGATTTCTCCGATGGGTTTCGCTGACCGGATCGATCGCGCTCGGCCTATTGACATGGAG
>DATKJY010000324.1:0-3566 GCA_035543175.1 Candidatus Acidiferrum sp. | reverse complement strand
CAAACGGCAGCCCGAACATGACGAACGGAAGCGGCGCGCCCCCTTTCCAGGCTGCGACCATCCAGAAAATGGCGAAGCCGCCCCAGGCGAAACTGAACGGAATCATGAAGATATCCTGCGGCTGCAGGAATATCCCCTGACGGGGCTGACCGGCCCAGATGATGCGTTCGCCGTGGCTTAGTTGCGGTTGGATCAACTGCTGGGCGTCGAAATTGACAAACGACGTGTTCGTGGATTGGTCTACGGTATCGTACATAGGGAGTTCTCCTTTGATATGAGTATTGTCGGCGGGGATGGGAGGCGGCTTGAGGCGGACGAAGCGGGCTGCCGGGTCACACCACGTGAAGCACGTGGCAAGACCCGGCAGAACACAGAGGCTCATTGTCTTCCTTCTCCCGCTTACGGGAGAAGGTGGTCCGCCGAAGGCGGACCGGATGAGGGCTAAAAAGGCAGGACCAGGGGCGGTCCTGCCCTACGAAATGTATTCACCATCGGGTGGGGTCACCCGACGGCACAAGTATCAATCTATTCGACGGTTACGGATTTAGCCAGGTTGCGCGGTTGGTCGACCGGGCAGCCACGGTGCACCGCGATGTAGTATGCCATCAACTGCAGTGGAATCGCCGACAACAGCGGCGTCAACAGGTGGTGCGTATACGGAATATAAATAACCTCGTTCACCCGCTCGGCGATATCGGTGTCACCTTCGGTGGCGATGGCGATGACGTGCCCTCGCCGCGCGCGGATCTCAGCAATGTTGGACATGACCTTGTCGTACACCGGATCTTTCAACGCAATTACGACAGCGGGCATGTTGTCGTCGATAAGGGCAATCGGGCCGTGTTTCATCTCGGCCGCGGGGTACCCTTCGGCGTGAATGTACGAGATCTCCTTGAGCTTGAGAGCCCCTTCGAGCGCCACCGGGAAGTTGATGCCACGCCCGAGATACAGGAAGTTATTGACCTTGGCGTACAGGCGGGCGATTTCCTTGATGGCGGTTTCGTTTTTGAGGATCGACTCCATCTGCGCCGGAATCTTGTCAATCCATTCGATGAGGTCGCGCCCTTGCTGCGCAGAAACCTGGCGCATCCGGCCGAGAAGGTTGGCGATCAGCGTGAGGACCATCACCTGCGAAGTAAATGCTTTAGTCGAAGCCACCCCAATCTCCGGGCCGGCGTGAATGTACACGCCGCCGTCGGATTCACGGGCAATGGTCGAACCGACCACATTGACGACACCGAGTACGGTAGTGCCGCGGTTCTTGGCTTCGCGCATGGCAGCCAGAGTGTCGGCAGTCTCGCCGGACTGGCTGATGCCGATCAGCACCGTGCCCTCTTCCAGAATGGGAGAGCGATAACGAAATTCAGAGGCGTACTCGACCTCGACGGGTACCCGCGCCAATTCTTCGATGATATATTCGCCGATCAACGCCGAATGCCACGAGGTACCGCAGGCGGTGATGATGATTCGTTTGATATTCCGCAGTTCGTCGTATTGAAGGTTCAGTCCGTTTAATCGGGCCATCCCCTGATCGAAATTCAAGCGGCCGCGAATAGCGTTGCGAATAGTCGTAGGCTGCTCGTGAATTTCCTTCAGCATGAAATGATCGTACCCTTCCTTTTCGATCATTTCAAGGGTCCAGGTGATCTCTTCGACGCTGGGCGTAATTTTCACGTTGTGAATAGTCGTGATGGAATAGCTGTCCGGAGAGACGGTGGCGATCTCGCCGTCCTGCAGGTACACCACGCGATTGGTATGTTCAAGCATGGCCGAGACGTCGGAGGCGACAAAATTCTCGCCATCGCCGTGCCCGATAACGAGCGGTGAGCCCTTACGGGCGGCGACGATGATATTTGGATGCAGAACTGAAATAACCGCTATGCCGTAAGTGCCTTCGACCTGTGTGAGCGCGTCGCGGACGGCCTCCGTGAGGTCGCCACGATAATTCATGCGGACAAGGTGGACGAGGATTTCGGTGTCGGTTTCAGTCTTGATCGGCACGCCCCGACGGACGAGGAGTTCTTTAAGGGAGCGGAAGTTTTCGATAATGCCGTTGTGGACGAGCGCGATCTCGCCGAATGCATCGGTGTGCGGATGGGCGTTGAGTTCGTTCGGTTCGCCATGCGTCGCCCAGCGGGTATGAGCGATGCCCCGGGTGCTGTCGATCTCCTGAGAGCCGATCTGCTCTTCGAGGACTTTGATTTTACCGGCCGACTTGGAAATCCACAGTCCGGAGTCGGTCAGAAGCGCCAGTCCGGCGGAATCATAGCCGCGGTACTCGAGGCGCTTGAGACCTGAGATAAGAATCGGCATGGCCTGTCGGCCGCCAACATAACCAACAATTCCGCACATGGTAACCGTCCACCTCTATCTAAAAAATGAAATGACTTTCTTCTCCAAGCGAGACGTCAACACCGGGTCATTAGTTTCAACGATCAGGCGGAAAATCGGTTCCGTGTTGGAGGAGCGAATCTGGAGCCAACCCTCGTGGAAGTCGAACCGGAGGCCGTCCCGTCGGTCGACAGTAGCTTTGCCAAACATCTTCCCGGCATCCCGAGCAAATCGCTGTAATCGTTGACTGAAATTCCCCGGCAGTGATGCCTTAGCCTTTATAGTATAATACGCGACAAAGGTTTCCACAAGGCGAGATAATGTGGTCTTCTCCCGCGCCAGACAGCCAAGGACCAGCGCTGCGCCTATCATAGAGTCGCGGCCGGCATGAAATTTCGGGTAGATGACGCCACCATTACCTTCGCCGCCGATCACCGCCCGCTTTTGATGCATCATTTCGACAACATTCGCCTCGCCTACTTTCGAATAAAACACTTTAGAGCCCATAGCCCGGGCGATATCGGCGGTGGTAGACGAGGTCGAAAGGTTGATGACAGTGGGCCCCTGCGACTTCTGCAGGACCTGCTTGACGGCGATAGCCAGGGTCAGTTCTTCGCTGATAGCCTTTCCGGTCTCATCGACAAGGGCAAGCCGGTCGGCATCGGGGTCACAGGCAAGGCCAAGGTCGGCGTTGTGGCGGCGGACTTCGCGGGCCAGTTGTTGCAGGTTTTTCGGAGTCGGTTCAGGCATATGGACGAAATTGCCGTCGCCAGCGCAGTTGATCCGGACCACCTTGGCACCCAGCTTCTCAAGTAGCAACGGCAGCGCGTGAGAGCCGGCGCCGTTGACGGCATCGACGACGACTTTGAATTTGCGGCTACGGATGGCCGGGCGATCGATGGCCTTCAAAGCGAGCACCTTGTCGACATGCTTTGCCGCCCAGCCCGTTTGCAAAGTGTATCTGCCAATTTGGTCAAACGGCTTAAGTGCGAATTTGCCGGAGTTGAAGATGCTGTCGAGTCTGCGATATTGCGCAGGCGTAATGAACTCGCCACGGTTATTGAAGAACTTAAGGGCGTTCCATTCTGATGGATTGTGGGAGGCGGTAACACAAATTCCGCCGGTCGCTTTGAGTTCTGTAATCGCAATCTCGACGGTCGGGGTGGGGACGATGCCAATGGCGACGACGTCGATACCGGTGGATGTAAGACCGGCGATGACGGCGCGGGCGATCA
>DATKJY010000323.1:0-3913 GCA_035543175.1 Candidatus Acidiferrum sp. | reverse complement strand
GGCGATTATCTTCATCAATCAGATCCGCATGAAGATCGGTGTCATGTTCGGTAATCCGGAAACCACTACCGGTGGTAACGCGCTTAAGTTCTACGCCACTGTCCGTCTCGATATCCGCAAGATCGCATCGATCAAGGAAGGTGAGGAGATGGTCGGCTCGCGCACGCGGGTCCGGGTAGTGAAGAACAAAGTGGCGCCGCCGTTCCGTGAGGCCGAATTCGATATCATATACGGCAAAGGCATTTCCCGCTCCGGTGAACTACTGGACATGGCGGTAAATTATAATATCATCGACAAATCCGGCGCCTGGTTCTCGTACAAGTCGGACCGTCTCGGTCAGGGGCGAGAGAATGCGCGACGGTTTATCGAAGAGAATCCGGCCATCGCCGATGAGCTCATGGGGAAGATTAAAGAGCAGCTCGGCGTCGCGCCGGCCCCGCGTGGCAAGTCCGACTCCGACGACGGGGAGTAGTGGTAGGTCGAGACCCCTGTGGTTTCGACACCGGAGGCAAACGCAGGGCGGAACCACTTCTGGTTCCGCCTTTTCATTGTTGGGATATTTGGCGCTTCCCGCCGATTCGCGTTCGGTTTCTCGCAACTAACCGGTACAACGGTTTCGCAATATTCCGTACGACCGGCCACGAGAGAAATCGCGACATAGGACGGGTGGAGGGCAGGAGACCGGCGAGCATCATAACCGCATCGGCTCCCTTGTAGGCGTGCCCAGATGGATCGAACAGGTGGATCTCATCGTGCATCTGCTGGGCCGGCGGGAGGGTGATTCGCGCAGGAAGTTTCGGGTGCGAAAGCGGCACGAACTCGATCAGGCCGTAGCGATCGAGCGACCTGATTTTATCGACTCCGGTCACGCAGATGTCGCACTGGTCGTCATACACTAGGTAATATCGTTCCACAAGAGGGTAGAACGGTGAACGGGGGGAATAGTTCGCCAGTGGTCGAGACTCCATGCGTTGAATTCCAGCGGTCCAGCTTGAACATCACTTCGTAATACGACCAGCAGGCGACCGGGTGGCCGTGCATGATGCCGGGGCGAAATCTGTTGGCGTAAGCCGTCTTCGCGGCTGCTTCGTCAAGTGATCGCGAGCCCGATGAACGGGATACCTCCGCCTGGCGCACGTTGCCACAACGATCTATCAACACATGCATCCAGACGATTCTTTCGATTCCGGCTTTGTAAGCCTTGCGGGGGTATTCCGGCTGTACGAACCAGATCATCTCCGGATATATCTCCATGGGGACGTATTCGTCCTTCGCCAGCCAGCGCTCCTGGTCGCATTGCGACGCGGGGTTGTCGGTACTGTCGGGCGACAGGCTGAAATCCCGGCAGCCGACGAAGAGAGCAATTGAGACTACGGCTGCCAAATTGACGAGAATCTGATTCTTGAGCATAGACGCTCCCCAGCTTGAAGTCAGTATAGTAAACGCAGAGTGGAGGCGCCATAATTATGTGGTGGGTTCGTTTTGTTGTTTTTTCATCGAGTTCATCAAGGGCCCACCCGATGGGTGGGTTACTAAATTTCTTGCTACGGTCCGACCTCGGGGCGGGCAGACGGGGACGTCTGCCGCGCACGTGGCATGCTGCCGGGTTACACGTTCGGAAGCTTCGCGCAAGAACCGGCAGAGCGGGGCGGTGGTCGATTACACCCATTATGTCTTTGTTGTGGGACAACGGGAAATGGGTTCGTTTTGTTGTTTTCATGATCTTCGACGGCGGTTGAGTTTTCAGGTTCGGCCTTCGACTTCGGTCATGCCGACGATCCGAAACGGAGCGCAGCAAATGTGTCCTTTCACTTAACCGAGCGGGGTGGTAAGATAGCGTGAAGCGTATGCGATTTTGCGCATTTTCGCAGGAGGAAAGTCGTGGTTTATGGGTGACAGATCATTACGTCGCCGTTCGCAGGAGGCGGACGGCTCCTCATGATGACTAACGCTCAGGACAACAGAAAACCAACGGCATAGCAGTAGGCCATTGGACCGGGAATTGGCGGGACCAGAGGCGGTTTTGCCCTTCGATAGCTGCCGCAAGAAAATCTGCAAAAAAGACGAAATGCATCTTAATTGCCTCGGCAACTTTTTCCGGTGTCCAGGCGTATACCCAAATGGCTGGGAGCCGAAATCCTCACCTCCCCAAAAACTCTTGCCCCAACCGGTTGGAGAAGCTATCATAGACTCGACGGGGCAAGGATAGTAGTATCGCCGGTCCGACCGCCGGCTAAATGAGCGTAATTGAGGTCCGCCGAAGTCCGGGCAATCAGGGTTATCGAGGGAACCTCACCGAAGCTAGATATGTTGAGTATATGCGCTTGGTTAGAACCTGGCGGTCGGTTGTAGAATCAGACAGATAGACTATGGCCGACACAAAAGCACAGGAACTGGAGAAGCGCCGGAGTTTCGAGAAGGAAGCTCTGCCGCATATGGATGCGCTGTACCGTACGGCTCTGCGGATGACGAAGAACGAGAACGACGCAGAGGACCTGGTGCAGGAAGCGTTCGCGAAGGCGTACCGGTTCTGGGATAAGTTCGAACCGGGTTCGAACTGTCGGGCATGGTTGTTCAAGATCATGACCAACATTTTTATCAATGAGTACCGGTCGAAATCGCGGGCGCCGGTCTCGGTAAATGTCGACGATATTGATGACAATTATCTGTATGGACAGCTGGCGCAACTTGCCCCCGAAGAGAACCCCGAACAACAGCTGTTCGCCAAGATATTTGACGATGACGTACGCAAGGCGATTGAAGAGCTGCCGGATGATTTCCGGCTCGTGGTAATCCTCTCGTTTTTGGAAGGGTTTTCCTATCAGGAGATAGCCGAGATAGCCGATTTGCAGCTGGGCACGGTCAAGTCGAGACTTCACCGCGGTCGCAAGCTCCTGCAGAAAAAACTTTTCGATTACGCAATCAAGAATGGATACATCAAGGACACCGCACGATGAATTGTCAGGAAGCTTTGAACCTGCTGTATGATATAATCGACAAACAGGCTTCTGAAATCGATACCAGGCAAGTCAAAGAACACCTCGAAAAGTGCAAACACTGCGCGGGGGTTTACAAAGTAGAATCGGCCGTGCAGGATTTCATCTCCGAGAAGATGTCGCATCGGGACGCGACGCCGAAGCTCGAATCGCTCAAGACCAAAATCCTCGACACGCTGGACACGATCGACACCGAAGCGGGTCGACCGGCGAAACGTCGTCGCCCCCCTTTTAGCTCGCTGACTCTGACGCTTGCGGCTGCGGCGTTCATCGTGATCACCATCGGCGCCGGGTTACTGCTGGCGGGATTTTATAAGCATAATCAGTTGTTCGTGCCGCTGGAGCAGGCGCACTGGTATGCGGGCAAGGAGATGGCGGAGTTCCAGAACAGCGATGAGACCTCAAAGACGCTGGCGCATCTGGCGAGCGATTTGAATTATGAGCCGATGTCGAGCGTGACCGGGTTCACGCTGGTGGGCGGACATACCGAGAAGATACTGGGCGTCGAAATGACGCACCTGTTGTACACGGCCGGCGACAAGAATATATCCGTGTTTGTAGCGCCGGCGGACCGGTACCAGATACCGGATGATCTCAAGAAGGAAGAAGTCGACCGCAACAACATACGCTTCTTCGATCACAATTGCCGTGGTTGTCGGCTGGTCTATCATCGAATCGGCAACGCGATCGTCATTACGGCCACGACCGACCGGACCGTAGAGTTGTTGGATTTCGTTCCGGATCATGTTGCGGACGCTTCTTCCCCGACGACGTAAGCGTCAGCACCTTCCCAGACCGACGACGGCAGGACAGGTGTCCTGCCGTTGCTGTTTCGGTCACCGTGAATCCCGTTTAAAGTTGATTCGATGCTCGGAGAGGTGTACTTTCGCGAGTATGAAAACGGGCACCTCTGCATT
>DATKJY010000322.1:0-4838 GCA_035543175.1 Candidatus Acidiferrum sp. | reverse complement strand
CCGAATGCTAACGAATCCGCCTGATACGTACGATAGGCATATGTTAGCGCAGCATGTATGCTCCCGCCACGCCGGGGATTAATGCGGTCATCAAATGCTTCTCTGGTGAGAGCGAATTCAGCCGTAAACCTTCGATAACTGGGCTGGTCATTGGCCGGATCTACCCGTTTCCACCCAAGCGCAGTGCCGAGAGTGAGATGCGAAGTTATTCTGCTTTTGTAGCTGATATCGGCGCCGAACTCATAGAACTGGTCGCGATAATCCCGTGTCGCGATGCTCACGTTGAACCAGCCAAGACCTAGCAGAAATGAGGGTTGTCCGTACGAGACATTCAGCAGGTCTCTGCCGAGCTCTCGTCGTTCGGAGATAATCGAAAACTCACGGCCATCGCCGAACAGGTTGGTCGCTTTGATATTAAGGTTCCAGACCAGTCCCGTGCGATCGTTCGGCAGATAGCCCATACCGCCGAGGAACGTAAATTGCTTTTTCTCGGTGAACCGGTACTCAAGATCGGCATCAGTGTACCCGGCGCGAGAAACCACCGTTACCGGCGGCGCAAAATTGACAAACGGGATCTCTGCCGCCGCCCGCTCCGCGACCCGCAGTGTGGAATCGGTCAGAGTGTCACCGACATGGACGGCCAGATAGCGATCGAGCACTTTCGGGCGTGTCCGCACGAGGCCTTCGCGAAGATTTCCCGCCACTCGCACCACTGGCCCGGGAGCAACTGAAACGAGAATCGTAATATCATTCTCCTCCCGATGCACTTCACTCACAGTCGCGTGGGCGTAGTAGTTGCCTCGCAACTGGTAACGATCCAGAATCTTGTTCACTGCACCTTCGAGGTTCTCTCGGGTGAACGGCAAATTTACCGTTATCAAAACGGCGGAATCCTGGCTCTCCCGCACACTGGCGAGACGGCACAGCGGACCGGCATCTACCACTACCGTGTCTGATTGAGTTGCGGCCTGAGCATCCAGATATCCATCTGCGACCAACCACACCGCGACCGAATCAGCCGCTCCTGCGGGACTCACTCTCAATTGACTCACTCGCCGATCGAGGGCTGCCCGGTCTATGGGATTAATGCCCTCATATCGCACGGCTGTTGCATAAACGTGAACACTGAGGTTCAGAAGCAGGACGAGGATAAAGATTAGTTGTCTCTTAGTCATCAGAACCCCGTGATCACTTCGCTTCGAGCGGTTATGCGCGCAGCCCGGTCATCGGAATAACGGCCGTTGATGGAGAAGTTTATTCGAAGTTCCTCAGTGACACCATAATTGGCGGCCATGGTCCAGATAGCTCCCCGTGAACCATCGTGTGTATCGGTCAGCAGGTAGCTGGTCGTTGCCGTCACGTTGGTCAAAGACTGATGATACATCTCCAGATCGGCGCGAATCTCCCCCTTGCGCCAAACGCGAATGCGAGCGCCTTCGGTCAAGGCGACCAGTGCGGAGCGCTCATCGATACTCGATTTCGCCTGACGTACATTAACCCCGCTGTTCAGGTCGCCAAGGCTGGTTGACCGGCGAATATTGAATGAAAGCTGGTAGCCGCTGACATCTCCCCCGCCGGTGTAATAGTCATCCCGCTTAAACGTAAACGACTCGAACGATTCGTCGAAATAAAGCGGAGCCGAAGCCTGCTTCAAAAGCAACCGTCCCTTGAAATCGCGGCGCGGGCGATCCGAATCCACAATCGTTCGTTTTTCACGATCCTCAGTGACGAGTATATTTATCGCGTGAAAACCGCTCCAGGCAATAAAGCGAAGGTCGGCCGAATAATGCCGGGAATAAAACAGATACGGCTGTGTTTCATCGGAGTAAAACGGCACTATCCAGAGCGCCGAGCGCTTGCCGTCGGTCAGTAATTCCTCCTGAATCTCGGAGTTCAGCCGAATGAGCGCCTGATCGAATTCCTTATCGAATTCAAAACTCTTCTGCCCCCGCCGCACGCGAGCACGGGACGAAAGAACTTCTTCGACCGCGATATAATCCCCGTCCGGATCCGGAATATACAGGCCATTCTCCAGCCGGAACGCCCCTCGTCCGGGCGCCACCTGGAGATAGGTAATGCCGCGTTCGCTGCGAAGTTCATCGGAGACAAGATATGAGGCCGATGCATTTATACGACGGCGCGTGTTAGTGTAGGTCATGGCTGTCCGTCCAAGGAAGCTGTTGACATCCCCTTCCGTCTGATTCAGCCATTGATAGGATGCGGTCGCGTTGTAGCCAAAACCGCCGAACCGCCGATTGGAAGTTGCCTGCACGCGGTTGCGTCGCAACTGGCGACTCCAATCTGAAATCAGTGAATCCTCGGTGTAGAACTCGTAGCCAAGCTGTTCGTGCGAAGCGAACAGGGTCGACTGGCCCTTCAAAAATCGCGTGCCGTGCGGCGCATCGGCGTACCGATTCTCACGCGAATCCCGTTCGACACTGTTCTCCCAGGCAAGCGACTTAGTGAACGAATATCGCTCGGAAACATCGTACGTGTTCACCAACCCCTTGCCGTCGAGTGTGGAACCAGGGAGTTCCGATGTCAAGCCGCGCCATCCGCCACCGAGAGTGAATCGACTCCCTGCTTCCAATCGTGCACTGGCGCCGCCGGTGTGCGCAGAGAAGCCGTGGCGATAATCGAGCGACGAGTAGTCAGCTGAAAGCGAGAGGAACGAAAGAGGACTCGTGACGAGGCCCGAACGTGTGAGCGCTTCATCGCTGGATGCGACAAAATTCGCCGGGAGCAGAAAATCGCGGGCAAAATCGACCGTATCGATTCGTTCTCTCGACTGAAACGCTGTTTGTCTGAAACGATAGCTTGCGAAGGCGCGATTGTCACGGCCGTACCATTTCCAGTCCCGGGACGCACTCGCCAGGTAGAATGAGGCGCTGTTGTTTTCGTCCCCGATATTCGACAGGAGGTTGGCGTCGTGCCGACTTTGGCGAAGGTCGAATGAGAGGGCTCCGAGCGAGGCCTTCTGCACGCCCAGCACGGCTTGATAATAATCAGTTCGCTCCGGACGCGGAATAATAACGACCGGCAGATAATCGGCCGCGCTTCGACCCGCAAACTGGTAATCACCGTTGCCGAGATAGCGGTAGTCTCCTTTGCCGGTACCTACAAAACTGAATGTGATTCGAAGACGTCCATACCCCTTGCCGACATACTGGTAGACCGAGTCCGGCAGGCTGTCGGCGATCAGGTTGTAATCGCCGAGCGTGTCAGGAACAACACCCGACCGGTATACGTCGCGATTCCCTGCCGCCTGAAGCAGCGCGCGGTCGGAATTCGACAGGTCTCCCAGAAGCGGCTGATTCCGGTCATCACCCTCGCGCACGAAATTGGCCGAGGCATAGAATAGCGAATCGCGGGCGTGTACGCCGCCACCGAGCGCCTCCAGCTCCCCTTTGTAAGCGGTCAAGAGCGGCTCGTAATCTACTTCGATTCGGCTGCGCCGGTCGATCGGGTGATTAACATTGAACGTGATCTCGCCGAGTGGATAATCGACCGTGTAATCTTTGTCGGATCCGCGTTGAAGCGAGTTGCCGTCGAGCCAGACCGTCTCGCTGCCGGGAACGATTGGCGCCCCTGAACCACTCCCGCCCACTTGATATGGCCCTTGAAAACCGTCTTCTCCCGCCAGAGTAATCGTCGTAAATCGCCCCTTGGGACGGGCAGCGGCTGCGTTCATATCCCATGTCGGATAAGCCAAATTGAACGCAGCTCCAGAGACCTGCTTAGTTTCACGGCCTGAGGCTCCACCTATCGTAATGTCGCCAAGTTGCGCGAGCAGGCGCGATGATTTCACCTGAAGATTGACTTTATCAAGCTCGTTCAAACGGCTGTTCGCCGTCCCATACGCCGGATCATACCCGCGGTCGGAAATTGCTCCGCTCAGTTCCAACCCTGGTGACAGCTCGCCGCTTATCTTCAAATCAAGGGATTGACTGAACTCCGAGCTCCCGGCCGTCCGCGCCGACATCCGAAACGATTTGGCGCCGGACAATTTCACTTCGGAGCCGAAAGAAGTCGATCGCGGCGCTGTAGAGGTTGGTGGCGGAATCGCGGTTGATGTAGAGGTCTGCGTTAGCTCGGGGATAGGCCGTCCGTATGATGTTTGCACCCAGACCGGAAGTTCATGATAAACGACGAGTAGCGTATCCTGAGGCAAGAACGTCAGGGAAGCCAGATCAAGGTACCCTCCTTCGCGGTTGAGAACATAATCCCGTTCACGCTGAAGCTGACGGCCATCGAGAAAAAGCGAATCAGAACCGACAAATACCTTCCCGGCCGGAAACGGAACATGCTTAGGGATATCAACGCCGACATACTGCCTCGTGGTCCGCGCCGCAGCAGCTTCAGCAATAAGTATGAGGACAGCGATGAAGGTGAGTCTAATGCTGGCCGGCCATCTGACCATGGCGTGCTATCGAGCTATTTTTGACCGTAGATAATCCGGCACAGCAACAGCCGGTTGCTGCCGCTGTCGGCAATCAGAAGGCGATTCCCCGGCAGAACTACCAGATCAGATGGATTCAGCAGACTTTCCGAACTGCCCATTAATTGCGGCCCGAAAGTCCGAAGGTGCATCCCGTCGGTTCGGTACAAAGAGAAAGTCCCGGTCTCCCGATCGAGCAGCCAGAACAGGTTGGGACCGTCAAACGCCAGCGCGATCGGATATTTCCACGATTGATCGGTCATCCGCCGGGAGTAATTGCCGTAGCTGTCATAGACTACGATGCGGTCATTGCCGGCGTCGCAGACATAAAACGTGTCCTTGCTGTAGGCCACGATTTTCTCCGGTCCCGTCAGCTGGCCGCCGGTATACCCGAAATCTC
>DATKJY010000321.1:0-5049 GCA_035543175.1 Candidatus Acidiferrum sp. | reverse complement strand
TATTCCGGGTTGAAGGAAATCGCGAACTCCAGCGATTCCCCTATAGCCCGCACTTTCTCGACAACTCCGATATCATCGACATGCCCCGCGACCATATGGCCTCCCAAACGGGCATCGGCGCGCAGCGCGCGCTCGAGATTTATTTTCAAACCTGCTGAGTATTCCGAGAGAATCGTGCGCGCTACTGTTTCCTGCGAGGCCTCGACAACAAAAGCGTCTTTGCTGGATTCAACGACCGTCAGGCACGCGCCATCGCAGCAGATAGAATCACCGACTGCGAGCATCTCATCATCAAACAAGCCTGCAATCGTCAGGACACGATAATTGCCTCGCTCCCGAATCCGGGTGACTTTGCCGATTGTCTCTATGAGTCCGGTGAACATGGTCAGCGCCTGTCCTTAAGGTAGCCCACGAAAACCTGATCCGTCCCGCACATGAAATTGGCGTGGCGTTCAAATCGCAAGGCTCCCGCCAACTTCGAGATTTTCAAATCTCCAATTCCTGACACTCCGTCACCGATTACAATTGGTGCAGTCACAAGAATCAACCTGTCCACCAGTCCGGCCCTGAGGAAAGAGGTCGCCATATGCGACCCACCTTCGATTAACAGCGACCGAAGTCCGAATTGCCAGGCCTGTGCCGCCAGTTTCTCCGGTTCGATATAGTGCTCCCGACTGGACCCGACCTCCCAGAATATCAGATTACCATTGCGGTTGGAACGCACGAATCGATTGATGGCCGTTCGCGATGAGGCTATGATCGTACGCGAATCGGAATTGTCCTCGAGCAAATGACAGGGTCGTGGAAAACTGAGCGAATTCGACGCTACGATGCGATAAGGGTTCTTGCCTCGGACCAGCCGGACGGTCAGCGCCGGATTGTCGATTCGGACTGTCCCCATACCGACGAGGACGCCGTCGGATTCGGCCCGAAGCGCGTGCACGAACTTCCTGGCTTCCTTACCCGATACCCACTGCGAATCGCCGGAGCGGGTAGCTATTCGACCGTCAAGTGACTGCGCCAGTTTGAGTGTGACGAACGGCCGATGCTTGGTATGAAAACAGACGTGAGCTTCGTTCAACTGCTTTGCCAGTGACTGCAGAAGCCGATCCTCGACTACAACGCCTGCTTTGCGCAGGGCAGCCGCCCCTTTCCCATCGACTCGCGGATCTGGGTCCCGCATGGCAAATACTACCTTCGTGATCCCCGCCTTGACGATGGCGTCGACACACGGGCCGGTTCGTCCGACATGACAGCACGGCTCCAGCGTGACATACAGTGTCCCGCCGGAAGCCTTTCGACCGGCCGATTTTAACGCGACGATCTCAGCGTGATCACCGCCCGCGCGCTTGTGGTACCCTTCGCCGACAATTCGTCCGTTTTTAACGATGACCGCTCCGACCATGGGATTGGGCGAAGTCCGTCCCCTCCCTCGCTCTGCGAGCTCGAGGGCACGCTGCATCAGATGTGCACTAGTGCGTTCATTCATAAAAAAACCCCTACAGGTAGTTCGGGGCCGGAGTCGGACGATTTTCTGGACAACTCCCAAAGACACGTCTTCTACCATCCGGACTATTACCGTCGGCGCCTGAATTTCACAGGCTCAACCGGAAACCGGGTCGCGGGCTATACCGCCGATCGAGGAATTTCACCTCGCCCCGAAGACCTATATAGCTAAAGATATACGATGGATAGCCGCTAAGGCAATGGAAATTATGCCGGTGCGTGGTCACTGGCCGGCTCGGCCGTCAATTCCAAAACCAGGGCCTTTACGTCCTTGAGATGGAACGGCTTAGGCAGAATGGCCCGAATCCCCTTGACCGCGACCTCGTCGTGGTCTAACTGAGCCCCCCAGCCCGTAATCATCGCGATCGGCATCTGCGGATGTTTTTGGTGGGCCGCCGCCGCCAGATCGAGACCCGACATCCCCGGCATGCCCAGATCAGTAATCATGATATCGAAAGGCTCGGATTCAAGACTCTTCAAGGCAGTGTAGCCGTCGGAACAACTGACCGCGATGTGACCGTCGAGATTTAGCATGTCTCCCAGGATATCGCGGATCTGGTCGTCATCGTCGACCACGAGCACGCGAAGCTCCCTCGTCTTTCTGGTTTTCCGAGTAATCTCGGTGACCTCGTCTTCGTTGGCCAGCCGCCCGAGGCTGATCTGAAACAGCGTGCCCGATCCGGGTTGCGATTCCACTGTCACTTTCCCTCCCAGGCGAGTGACGATGCCATAGACAATCGCCAGACCGAGACCGGCGCCACGCACACCCTTGGTGGTGAAGAACGGATAGAACACCTTGGCACGAATGCCGTCAGGAATGCCGGGACCGGTGTCGGATACGCCGAGCAGCAGATGAGTGCTCGTCCCCGAGAGCGTCACTCTGACTTCGCTCCGTTCCGGAGCAAATTCGACCGCGTTTTGAATGAGTTTGTCGAGCGAGGTCTCGAAATCATCGGCTGAGGCATTTACGACGGCTTCCGACAACTCAAAATACGGTTGCACCTGTATGTATTTCTGTCTGGCCAGCTCGCTCCAGACGCGTGATTGACTGTCGAAATACGAACGAAGGACCGGAACGATATCCATAGCCTTCAGCGTCTTGGCCTTGACGCCGGAGGAGAATTGCTGAAGTCTCTTCACCGTATTGGCCGCTTCGAGCGCTTGATTTTCGATCTTGGTCAGCGACGTCAGAATTACTTCGTCATGACATTTCATCTTCAAAAGCTGCAGACGCCCCACCACGCCGCCAATCGTGTTGTTGAAATCGTGGGCGATCCCAGAACTCATATCGGCCAGAGCCGCCATCGTTTCGGCGTCGGCCAAACGCCCTGAGGATTCGCGTATTTTTTCATTAGTCTTGCGAAGACTCTTTACCAGCAGTGCGTTGCCAAGAATCGTCTCCGCGAACATACGGAAGATGTTGATGAGCTCAAGGTCAGCCGGAGCAAACGGCGTCCTCTTGTCCTGAAAGAAAATCACGCCGAATTGATACCGTTCGTCGCGATGCAGCTCAATAGCGTACGCGGCCAGATCGTAGACGGACAACCGTCCGCTGAGATCGTGCCAGGCACATGACGAAATGGTCTTCTGCCGAAGATTCGTCAACAGCTCACTGCAGGATTTCAGCAGTGCTTCCTCAAGATCTCGAGAGACAGGCATGGGCGCAGAGAAGTCGATCATGCGGAATTCACCAGTGATCGGGTCGCGACTGATTAGACCGATAGCGCTGTCGCGAATGGCCGATCGGGCCGTCCGCACGATCTGTACGGCCAGCTCTGTGGTCGGATGCTCGTCGAGGGGGATTTCGAACAGACTCAAAAGCGACGTCAGTCGAAGCGAGAAACTGTCGGCTGCTTGCATCTCCTCCACCAGGGCCATCCAGCTGGCCAGGATCTCGACGAGGGCATTCACCAGATGAGTCGCGTTGGCGTTGTCCGATTGTGGGCGATTGCGCCAGTAGACGACAATCGCGCCGCGAATGTCGCCTGAGGCGTGAATGGGACACTGGAACCGATACGTGAATCGGTTCTTCTGTGCAAATGCATCCGATATCGACCCGGCTTTCGCATCCAGATTTACATACCCGCGTTTCAACTGGTCGGTTGCAGCGCCGGAGGCATCAAACATCTTTTCCAGGTCGGCCATGCCATCGATCGGAGAATCATTCCAACCCTGGAATGCGACCGGGATCATGCCGGTTTGTTCTCCTCTGCTGTAGAAAACGGCCACAAAATCGCCCGCAAACAGCTTAAGAATCATCCGCGACATGGCGTCGATCTGCTCGACCACGCGATTGAGCTGTTCGCCCTGCCGGACATGGTAAATCTGCTGGATCAGTTCCCGTGGTGTCGACATGATGTCACTCCGGCCTTTCTGTAGTTGAATGGCTCGCGGATGTATCACTTGAAGTAGGGATCGCCTGACTCCGACCCATTGCGATCCGAATTCGGTCGGGGCTTATCGGCGCGTAAGTTACAGCGACTTGTTCGATCGTGACAGAGCCGCTCAGGTCGCCCTCAGGGGTGCAGACCGCCCGCGTCGAGATGCTCCCAAGCAGTTCACCCGGATCGAGAGCGCCCAGGAGATTCTTCGAGAACTCTATGGAGACTAAACGCGAAGAATCATCCTGTTCGAGCGCAATTTTGATCTGTCCCGAGCAAACCGCCTCCTCCATCAACGCGATAACGGTGGGCAGCAGGACGTCGTACAAAGCCGAAGCCGTCAAAGGGTCCTGACGGCTGTCGCGCAGCGACACGGCAAGCGCAATATCAATATTCTTCGTGTCCCTTATTTGACGGGCCAGCCCCGACAGCATCAGAGGAAGGTCGCGAAGGAACGGAGCCGAATCGATCGGAGAGTCCGAGCCGTACCGGGCGCAGGCGAAAACACGCCGAAGCGCGGTGAGCCGGTCGGACACCGTTTCGGCCGCACGCACGATCTTATCGAGACTTGCCGACGTTGACCGGGTACCGGCGCAGGCTTCCTCGCCGACCGACCGCAGTAGTTCGGCGTGACCGAAAACTACCGACAGTGCGCCGTTCATATCATGCAGGCATCCATCGGACAGCTTTCGCAACGTCGTCAGTCGGCTGGAGGCGGAAGAATCCGGCGACCTCGGCGCACCGCCCTGTACGGGAACTTCCGTATTCGCCAACCGGCGAGCCAGACTGAAATAGAGCGCGAGAAAATCCGCCACGGCTTGAAAGAGTTGAGCTCGACGGGCCAGATATTCGCCGGTCCGCGAGGTGCCGACCGCCAGAAAACCGATAAGTCCCCGTTTGCCGCGAATCGGAAAGTACGATTCGGATTTTACGTTGTGCAGATACCTCGCTTTGGCCTGCTCGGAGTTGAGTACGCCGTCGGCGATGTCCTTTACATGATAATCCTCTCCTCGGCACAGCGAACCGATGACCGATTCGGGCAAAGATTCTGCCTCGTCCTGCCCCGAACCGGCGAGCCGCAGTTGGGGACTCGGATGAGAGTGCGTCGTGACCGCGATACCTTCGCGACTCGTCTCCACCACCAGAACCCGGGACACGAAAC
>DATKJY010000320.1:0-2926 GCA_035543175.1 Candidatus Acidiferrum sp. | reverse complement strand
GACCGGTCGCTTAAGGGTCATGGCTTCCAAAAGGACTAGCGGAATACCTTCATGGTATGAGGTCATCACGAACAGGTCAAGACAGTTCAAAACGTCTGCGACATCATGGCGGTACCCGAGGAAGCGCACGTTGTTAGTGAGACCCATCGACCGGGTCATGTTTTCATATTCAGATTGTTGCGGCCCATCGCCTGCCAACAACAGCACTGCATCCGGTCTTTTACCTGCAATCATCTTTGCGACCGCCAAAAACTGGTCGATTCCCTTTATCGGCACCATGCGTCCGACGGATCCGATCACCGGTTGGTCGAGTCGAATGCCTAACTCGCTTCGAACCTCGGCGGAAGAGCGCTTCGGCATAACCTGGGAGGTGTCAACAGCATTATGAATGGTTACTACTTTTGAAATATCATAGCGGTTTCCCAGCTCCCGGCGAATGTCGTCGGAGACGGCAACTACTCGATCGAATTGGCGTGTCGCGCGATCGTTCAGAACATCGTACAGCTTGACTTTCAGTTTCTTCAACCCGGTAAAGGGCTCGCCGATACCGTGGACGGTCTGAACCAGATGGCGGACGTCGCAGCGCTTTTTCAACAGAGTAGCGATGAAATTTTCTTTGTAGCGATGGGAGTGCAGAATGTCGATGCGGCGCCCTGTTAGTTCGGCTGTAGCCTGTTTGACGATGCCGGGGAAGCGATTTTTGTTTTCATCAATGACTTTGACTCGAAATCCGGCTTCGGCGAGGAGTGCGGCGAACTTTCCCTCATTGAGTACGATGATAGAGATGTTAAGATCGGGTACTGATTGCAGGGACTTCAGGAGCGCATGGATCTGCACTTCGGGGCCCGCCCAGAGGTCGCCGGAGATGAGATGGCAGACGGTTATCGTTTGGTCGCGTCCCATACCACGTACTTATAGCCGGTGAGATACTTGTACCAGGCGACCAGAACGGAAAGGTTCACTAAAACAAAGAAGAGCGGAATCTTGAACGGTCCTGACTTCTGAAGAGGCGGGATGATATAGGCCGCGAGCGCCAGCAGATACATGATGACCTGGACTGCCAGAATGACCTGGAAAAAGGTGCAGTGAGCTGCCAGTAAGGCGTTTGTAACCAGAGCAATAATCATGGCGAACGGCACGAGCCAGCGGCAGAGTTTGTGGCTGATCATCTGGATCGCATAGCCGCCGTACTTAAACGGATTCATGATTCGCCTAAAACGAAATAAGACTTCGAGGCCATGCACGACCGTCCGCACTTTGCGGCCGAACTCCTTAGAATGATCGCTGACCACGCGGTAATTGCCGATCGCCTCGTGGTCGACCACGGCGCGCAATCCGTTCATTCTGGCGACAATCGGTATATAGAAATCGCTGGACATATCGTCGATCCAGGCACTGCAAAGCGATTTTCTGACTGAGAAGAAGCAGCCGCTGGCGCCCACGAGAGAACCGGCCAGATTCTCAAAGGAGCGGAGCTTCATTTCATACTTCACATAGGCACCTTCTCCGACAACATCGCCATCGGGACTGTCGACCCGGTCTTCGCCTGAGACACAGCCGACTGTGGGGTCGGCGTAACTTCGGATGATTTTGGAGAGAGCATCCTTTTCCAGATAGGTCGTGGCGTCGGTGAGAACGACAATGTCGCTGACGGCAGCCTGAATGCCGCGTCCCTGAGCATAATGTTTCCCGTGCCGCACGGGGATCGCCAGCAATTTGACCCCTTGGTCAGCAAAGGTCTTTACGATTGACTCGGTGGCATCGGTCGAGGCATCGGATACTACAATGATTTCCAGCTTGTCTCTGGGATATTCCAGATCCAGGCTGTTTCCGATTTTTTTGCCGATTCGACTTGCCTCATTGTACGCCGTGATGATCAGGCTGACCTGTGGGAACCAGTTTTCTTTGTGGACCGGTTTCGGATAGATACGAGACATGAGCCAAGTGGCCAGGAAGTAACCTACGTACGCCCACAGGATGACGGCGATCGATATCCAGAACAGTACCTGAAGTACGATACCAAGCGTCATGTGATCAATCCTTCGTACAACTGCTGATAGCTGGATACCATCGTCTCGAGAGAAAATGTGGTCGTTGCGATTTCTCGGCCGGCTTTGCCCATGTGAGCTCGAAGTGACTGGTCTTTAAGTAATTCGATCATTCGGTTGGCCAGACTATTCGTGTCGGCAGGTGGCACAAGATAGCCGCTCCTGCCGTCCTGCACCAGTTCCGAAAGACCACCCACGTTGGTTGCAACCACCGGCCGACAAGCGGCCATTGCTTCCACTGCGGCCAGAGGGAGACCCTCGGAAATCGACGAGAGCACAAATAGATCCATGGTGCGAAGCAACTCCGGCACGTCGGAGCGAAACCCCAGTAGTTTGACGTTTTCTTTTAATCCAAAATCAGCAATTGAGGTTTCAAACTTCTGCTTAATTTCTCCCTCGCCTTGTCCGATGACCAGGAATTTTGCGTTCGGGAGCTCCCGGCGGACAAGTCGGGCGGCCTCCGCGAAGTACTGATATCCCTTGGGTGGTCTGAAATTGGCGACTATCCCGGCGACGAGGTCATCGGGCCCGAGACCTACCGAGTGGCGCTTGGCTATCGGGTCAAAAATCGAATCGGGCTCACCCACGGGAATGCCGTTGTATATGACGGACAACTTGGATGGCGGGAAGTGGGCGATATTGACGAAGTCGTTTCGGAGATAATCCGCGACCAGCACGATTCTTGAGGCCAGTTTTCGGACGAGCCAGTGCTTCACGCCGACGTGGCGATCCGGGCTGCCGGGGAGAAATAGCTCTCCGTGGTAAGTCGCGACTACCGGAATGCCCGTCGCGGCACCGGCAAGGCAGGCGTAGAGGTTGGCGCCGGGAAGGTGGGCGTGAATCACGTCGGCATGGAAGGACCTGATTTCGCGGATGAG
>DATKJY010000319.1:0-3481 GCA_035543175.1 Candidatus Acidiferrum sp. | reverse complement strand
AGGTTTGTAATCCGCTCTGATCCATGCTCCATTGTAATATATCAGGAAAATGCTGTCTTGAGCTGAAGTACGCGCGTTGAGGAAAATGCTGACTGACAAGAAACCGATTACCACGGCTTTTAAATGATGAGCCTTATGCATCGGAGTCATTCGCTTGGTAACGTAACGATTCACTTATCCTGTCCTCTCATTAGCACGGGCAGACGAGGGCGCGCGCCGCGCACGGGAATCCCTCGGTTGTCGAGTCCGAAGCAAATTCGACCCACAACACCGTACTTCAGTAAGCGATAATCGTGAGCAATACTAGTACATCCAGGTGACTGGCTTTGAGACCGTAATCGTTGGAGGTACGGCCGCCCAGAAGATACACGCCGGCCTGCACTTGTTTGAACAATTCTCTACCAACGCCCAAACTGTAGCCAAAACCGCTCCCGTCGACACCACAGTACTGCGTGGCAAACATGGTTGAACCGACGCCGAGCGCCGTAAAGAATTGCCTCGGTCCCTTGCCCCAATAGTGATACCATCGCACGGCATCAATTCCCTGTACGGTTGTCCCATGCACAAGTTGCGAAGTAGTGAACAAGCATCCGGCGCCGTCGTAAACCAGCATGTTCCGGTTGTCCCAGGCATATCCCAGAATCAGCTCGCCCCCAACTCCAAATTCACTGGCGTTTATGTTCAAAAGCGAGCTCGACCAATGTGCTCGCGGAGCGATTCCCACACCAGCCCCGGCTACGAATCCCTTTCGCGCTCCATCAAAAGCGTTTGATACTCCCGATGCCGCCAGTAGTATCGCCGCAATCACGATCGCACGTCGATACTTGAAGGTCCGTATCCATCGACTGTCCTGATGCACACGTTTCTCGTCCATCGATAATTCTCCCGTCTCTTTCCCGTCCTTCAATTCACCGCGTCAGCGATGTAAATTGCACTTGAACCAATATAGCCTGCTCCATCCAATATGCAACCTCTTCCCTGTTGTCGTTTCATTCTCTACAAACTTCCACTGCCACAAATTGTCACCGGGAACTATGCAATGGTTTTCCTTACCAGTGTCAAATTGTGGCACTGCGACTTCTGTGAATGATGTTTGAACGAAAATGTGTGACAAATTCGTGTATCGCTCACGCAATTTGCTTGACCATTTGTTTGCCGCTTCCGACAATATACTCAGGCACGACACTCGTGTCGCGCCACGAGCACACAGCTGAAGAGACAACTCCGGGTGACCGATGAGCGTGGGGAGGACGACTCATGGGGCTCGCTGCCCGATAGTGAGGGAATGATGCGTCATGAAAATCCTTCTTGTCGACGATGAACCGGAACTTCTGCAATCCATGGACGACATCCTGACATCGGTCGGGCACGAAACTGTCCTCACCGGCACCGTGCGTGAAGCCATTCGCTATCTCGAAACCGGTCGTCTCATTCATCTGATTATCACCGACCTCGTCATGCCGGGCGAGACCGGGCTCGACCTGCTTGAGTTCGTGCGCGCGAACCTCAGATATCAGCGCATCCCAATCGTGGTTTATTCCGGCTATGCGCGAAGTGAAGCGGTGCAAAATGCTTTGAAGCTCGGGGCAAGAGATTTTATGGTCAAGCCGATCGACAAGGCACAACTTTTGGCGAAGATCGAAAAGGTCGTTACGGCCAGCCGTCGCACGGTGCTGATTGTGAGTGGAGATCAGTTGTCGCGCGACGTGCTGGCGCGTCTGGCGCAGCGCGAAGGATTCCATGCGGTGTCGGTGTCGACCGGAGCGGAGGCGCTGATTCGAATCACCGGGAGCAATACATTCGCGGTGATGACGGAGATGAAGTTAGTGGACATGACCGGGATGGATTTGGCGGTCGCCGCCAAGGAGCGGAATCCGTTTCTGCCGGTGCTTTTGATAACTTCGCGCGAAGGGAAAATGAGCCGGGAGGCGGCGATCGCCGCAGGAGCAGATGGGGTGATCGGACGGCCGTTCAATAATCTCGAGATCGCGCGCAAGCTGACGTATTACAGTCTCGAACCGAAAGTGCGGGAAGGGGAGCCGGGTCCGGAGCCAAGGAAGAGTTAACCGCGCCCATGCCAAGTCCGGGCCGAACGAGTGGGGACGGCCCGGACTTCCGAATTGAATTAGATATCTATCGTTCTCGACTTGAACTACTCAGTCTTATCGAATAGGGCTTTCCAAACCAGAGCCGCCAATATACCGCCGACAATCGGCGCAACAATGAAGAGCCAGAGCTGGGCTAACGCATCGCCACCTACCAATAACGCCGGGCCAAGGCTTCGAGCGGGGTTGACGGAAGTTCCGGTGATAGGAATGCCTATTAGATGAATGAGCACCAAGGTGAAGCCGATGGCAATTCCGGCGAAGCCGGCGGGAGCTTTCTTATGAGTTGCGCCGAATATGACAAAGAGGAACAGGAAAGTCCCGACGATTTCAAATATGAGTGCTGAAGCCAGTGAATACTGATCCGGTGAATGCGCGCCGTAGCCGTTTTGGCCGAGGCCGTTGATGGCGAGTTCATAGCCGGCCTTGCCGCCGGCGATTGCCAGGAGAATGGCGGCGGCGATAATCGCGCCGATGCACTGGGCGATTATATAACCGATAGCTTCGTTGGCGTTGATCTTCTTGGCCGTCAGCATGGCGATAGTGATGGCTGGGTTAATGTGGCAGCCGGAGATCGGCCCGATGGCGTAGACCATCACCAGTACGGTCACGCCGAACGCCAGCGCAATGCCGAGGAATCCGATATGCGGTCCGGCGATAACGGCGCTTGCGCAGCCAATCAGTACCAGAGCGAATGTTCCGATCAGTTCCGCGAGATACTTCTTCATCGTAGCTCCTTTCATCGACCTGCCGCCAGAGAGCGGCTGGTCCAGATCTGTTCAGATTCCGAGGGTGTCAGATTTCGTACTCGTTGATGGCGGGAGAATGGGGAGTCGGCCATCGGGAGGCAAGTTAAAATCGTCCCACGTGTGTTCATGGACCAACGAGTGTACCAAACGGTCCGGACGATTAGGCCGAATGTATCCGATTCGACAAGGTAACCGATTACACTACAAGGGAATATAGGAGCCCGAGCGGCGGGCATAGTTCGTGCGTGAGATCATGCCAGAATATCGGTTTAGTAACTTAGGCGTAAGGAAGGAACAACAAATATGACTTCAAAACCGCTCATAATACTGTTCCTGGCTATCGGGATCATATCGTTGATCTGCTGTTCCAGCTCGCCGACATCGTCAGGTTACGGCGAGTTGCGCTTGACGCTGATCGACAGTCCGTCGGCTGTATCCGAGGTTAATATTGTGGTGACCAAAGTTGAAGTGCATTCGTCGGGCTTGGATTCGCTAAGCGGCTGGGTAACGGTCCGGAGCGATACCGCCACCTACTATCTACTGCAGCTTGAGAACGGCGCCAATGCTATCCTCGGCAACAAGATGCTTCCAGCCGGCAAGTACACCCAGGTCCGGCTGACGATCGGT
>DATKJY010000318.1:0-2279 GCA_035543175.1 Candidatus Acidiferrum sp. | reverse complement strand
CACGATGCGCGGAATGTACGTGTAATCCGAAGCGCTCGAATACCGCGACGGGATTCCGTATTTCTTCTGCAGCATCACGAGCCGCACGTTGTCTTCGGCATAACGCACGCGCGTATTCCAGTCGTCCGTCAGCTTCAATTGAAAACCGTACGCGTTGTCGGTATATGTCTGGTTATCCACATTTCCGGCCATCTCTTTTTTTCGCCTGGCCTCGGCGGTCGTGAAGACGATCAGGAGCACGGCGAAGACCAAGAATACTTTTCTCATATGTCGTTCCTTGCGTTGTTTTGGTTAAGCTATCGGCCTACATACTACTCTTATACGCCCAAACGTCAAGTATTTATTCAGGTTGAGAGACGGACCGGGACACTTAGAGGCGCTCGAATCCAATTCGCTTTTTGGTCTGGGAGACCACGAATTCGGACACCGTCTGAAACTGGAATTCGGCGAGCAGTCGTTCCAGTTTAAGGCCGAAATATGCGGTCGACCCGTACATCCGGAACCGCTGCAGCAACTTCAAACCCGGAACGTACGGCGGGTCGGGATCGAGTTCCCACGGGTGAATGTAGACCAACGCCGGTAACTGGCGATCGTTGAGACGACGGACCATCATCCGCGAGTACCAATACGGCGAATGTCTCAAATAGCCCCCCCCGGCCAGCGGGAGATTGCGCCCCAGCGTCCGGTAAGTGGAACACGGCAACTCCCACAGGGTGCGTCCGCTGGGGAGGCTCATCTTGAACAGGCTCCGCGGCGCGTCCGGCACGCCGTAAAGATCGTGCTTGATGGGAAAGATCGAACTATCATAGGAAAACCCAAGGTCCGCCAGTACTTCGAACGCCCACGGCACCTGCGCGTTTATCGACCAGCTCGGAGCCCGGTATCCCTGCGGCGGATACCCGAGTGCATCTACGATTGCCTCCATGGCCCGCTCCGTGTCCTTGCGAAACGCTTCGGGCGTCAGTCGATTCACCCGCACATGTCGAAACGAATGGCACGCTATCTCATGACCGTGATCGGCAATCTCCCGGATAAGGTCCGGATATCGTTCGGCACAATACCCCAAAATGAACCAGGTTGCACGAACCTTGCCTCGATCGAACAGGGTCAGCAGCCGGCGACTGTTCTCTACGACCGTCGAAGACAACGAACCCCAGTCCTCATACGCGAATCGTGAAGCCAGCGCCTCGACCACATACCATTCTTCAAGATCGACAGTAAGAATGTTGTGCATAGGAATTGCCACGCCGGCCGGGCCGGCCGTCAGGATATGGTGTTGCCCGGTTTCGGCTCGGCCTTGCGATCTGCTTTTCGGTTATTCTTGCCGTCGGAGCTGCCTTCCGAACCCTTCTCCCCCGTTCGAGAACGCCTGGCTCCCGTCGGGGTCTGTCCGTACTCGTAACCGTAGTAGCCATGATTGTAGTAATACGGAAGACTATTGTCGGCGTTGTTGAGAACCACGCCGAGAATCTTGTTGGCAGTGCCCGCCATGATTTCCTTTGCCCGCAATATGATCTGCCGCTGCGTGGCGCCGGCCTTGACCACAATCAGCACCCCGTCCACTTCCGGCGCCAAAAGCATCGGATCGGACACGGGAATGATCGGCGCCGTGTCGCAGATAATCAGATCATAATAGAACTTCATCTCGCCCAAAACACGCCCGATAGCTGCAGAATCGAACACCTCCGACGGGTGCGACACCACCTTACCGGCCGTTATGATGTCCAGCTTGTCTATGGCGGTTTTCTTGAGAACGTTCTTGGCGGCCGTCCCCTCCGAGATAATCTCCACCAGGCCCCCCTCACGCGGCATGTTAAACAGCTTGTGGATGCTGGGGCGCCGCATATCGCAATCGATCAGGAGCGTCTTGAGCCCCTTGCGCGAAGCCGTCAGCGCCAAAAAACCGCTGACCGTCGTCTTCCCTTCTGACAGCATCGCCGAAGTGATCAAAATGGACTTGAGTTCGCGATGGTCCGAGGGATTCTGAAGCAGATTCAAGAGGCGCCGAAATTCGGTCGCAATCGCGCTCTCCATATTGAACAAGTCGATGACCGATATTGAATTGGAATTCATGGAATGTGCTTATCCCTTCTCCACGATAGCATCCAGCGCGGTGGAGAGGTGGGCATAGGCCGATTCTGCTTTCTGGAGTGCGCCTTGGATTTTGGTCAACGACGGATTAATTTCAAATGTCTTGCGGAACTGCTCGACCCCCTTCTGCCAGTTAAAGCGCGCCTGCTCCAGGTAGCACTGGGCCAGCTCCGCCTGCAAATCTACAT
>DATKJY010000317.1:0-3101 GCA_035543175.1 Candidatus Acidiferrum sp. | reverse complement strand
TATCTCCACGGCGTTCCAGAACCATGGCAGCACGAAAGTATCAGAAACTGCAGGTATGGTGGCGCCGAATGTTCGTCGGATAGCGTCAAGTTCACGGGAAATGTCCGCAGTGAGTTCCGCTGGTGGTGTCAGGGAATCTGTGTAATACAAGGCGATCTGTTCGGCTTCGGATTGATACGGCAGCGGACCGGGCAAGCCGCCGGGACCGGTGGGGTTGTCGGAGGTACAGGCAAGAGCAAAGAGAATGACGACCGCAAGTAGAAAGGATGATGACCGTATCATAAAGACTCCCCGAAAGTAAGGCTCACTCAGCTCGCAATGTCGGGCAGAAACCCGACCGGTCCAATATAGATAATTGAGGCGATTTATGCAAGGGATTTATCCCGCGCCAAGCGGCAGAACCAGAAGCGGTTCTGCCCTACGGTTTCATCCGCGCTATTGCCGGGTTTCTCGTTCGAAGCGAACTCGGAACCCCGCCTACATTCCGTTGCGTGTCGCGCCCCGAGTAGGCGCGACCTACCGTTGCCTTAGTTATGGTTCAATGATGTGGTTGCGGATGCAGTACTTGACGATGTCGGTGACGTTTTTGGCGTTCAGCTTCTTCATAATCGAAGCACGGTGTGTCTCGGCCGTCTTGATGCTGATATTCAGAACGTCGGCGGCTTCCTTCGTGGAGTAACCGTCGGCCAGCAGCCGCGCGATCTCGCGCTCTCGCTTGGTCACCATCCCGCCCGGTTTTTGCGAACTCAAGAGCGGTTTGACATATTCGGCCACCATCTCGTTTGAAGCGGGACCGGAAAGATAAAAGTCTCCAGCGGCCGCTTTGCGTGTGGCATAGACGAGTTCTTCGAAATCACAACTCTTGAGCAGATAGCCGCGGGCGCCTGTCTCGAAAGCTTCGCGCACCTGACTCTCGCTGTGGCTAGGGGCGAGAAAGACAACTTCGGTCTTGGACTGAAGGTCGCGGATACGACCGGCCGCGGTGATGCCGTCCATAAGCGGCATCTGGATATCCAAAACAGCGACATCGGGATTAAGCAGCGCCACCTGGTCGAGGGCCTCCTGGCCGTTTTCGGCCTCACCGACAACTTCGAACTCCTCATGTGCCCGGAACAGGGCGATCAGCCCCTGGCGGAACAGGCGCTGGTCATCGGCGACAATGATTCGGATGGGCTGGCCAATCATAGGGGGAAAAGATAACGCGGAAGGCCTACATTAACAAGAGGGGACGATGTCCCTTTTTCCTGACGGTGACGATGTCACTTTTGACCGACATGGACGTGATTTTGTTTTTTCAGTCGTGATAGTGGCAATTTGAGCGAGATTGCTCCCTTCTCCTTGGGGAGAAGGTGGCCCAAGACCGGATGAGGGGATTTTGGCGTTGGGTGCAATAGGAGATGTCTACGAGGCATGCAAGCCCCTTGCAGAGATTGCTTCGTCGTTCCGCCTGCGGCGGAACTTCTCGCAATGACCTCACAACCGGCGCGCCAGGCCGGGCCCCGAGTAGGCCCGACCTGCTCCTCTCCTTTGCGTCTCGAAAAAAGCGAGAAAAAAGCTCTTGACAGGGTGTTTTGCGGTCGATATAATAGCTGAGTAACGGGTCAACTACTATGGTAATGGCACGATGATATTTTCACCGACTTCCCAGCATGCGCTTCGCGCCCTCATTTACTTAGCGCAGCACGGCGCCGACGGGCCGGTCCGGGTTCAGCAGATTGCCGCCAGCGAAGGTATTCCCCGCCAGTTTCTTTCCAAGATCCTTCACAGTCTTCGCAATCAAGGACTGGTGGTGGCCACTAAAGGGCCAGGAGGCGGCTATGCGCTGGCCAAGGCGCCCGAGCGTGTGACGGTTACCGATGTCGTATCGGCGGTCGACGGCGAGCTCGATTTGGAGCGTCAGTGCATATTGGGGTTGAGTCGGTGTCACGATGAGTCGGCCTGCGCGCTGCATGAGCCCTGGAAGAAACTCCGGGGGCGGTTTATCGGCACGATCGGGGCGATGACCCTGGCGCAGGCGGCAGGAATAATTCGAAGAAAGGCCAAGCAGAAATAGAGCGACCGGGCTGCCGTCCGGTTGTCCGATAACAGTTGAGTAGATGGTCATGTATTCATCTATAACCACATTCCGAAATGAGGAAAGGAGAACTTGTATGGGCGCAATTGAGATGCTCATGACCGAGCACCGCCTGATTTTGAAGGTGCTTGGGGCGATGGAGAAATATGTCGAAGCGGTGGTGTCAGGCCAGCCGGTTGACCGCGCCGATCTGGAGAAATTTGTGACCTTTATCCGGGAATTCGCTGATCGGTGCCATCACGGTAAAGAGGAAGATATCCTGTTTGCATCGATGGTCGAACAAGGCTATCCGCGCGAGCAGGGGCCGGTGGCGGTGATGCTGGCGGAGCATGAGCAAGGTCGGCAACTGGTGGGCGTGCTCAAGGCGATTGCGGCGAAGTCCGGGGCCTGGACGGAGGAGGAAAAGAGTCAACTCATACGGGCGGCGCTTGGATACATCAGTCTTCTGCGAAGCCACATTCACAAGGAAGATCACGTCCTCTACCCCGCCGCTGAGAATCATCTTGGGCCGGAGAGAATGGAAGCGATGGCGGAAGAGTTCGAAGTATTCGAACAAACCAAATCCGGCGCCGGTGAACATGAGCGGTTTCATGCGCTGGCCGACGAGTTGATTGCTCGCTATAACCCCGAAGCAAAGCATTCGGCGTCGTGCCATCATCAGTAAGGGAGGTATTATGAGCACGAAAGCAGCAAAACTGATTTTCTGGATCGGGACGCTCAGCTCGGCGATTCTGTTTTTGATCCTCACCTGGGATACGCACCGTCAGGTGGCAACATTGTCGCAGGCCGACAAGCTTTCGGACGACGTGGTAGCAGGCAAGCATGTCTTCCAGAAATACAACTGCAACGACTGCCACACGATTTTGGGGTTCGGCGGATATTATGCGCCGGATCTGACCAAGGTGTACCGCAGACGAGGTGAAGCTTACATTCGGCAGGCGGTGTCGCAGCCGGAAGTGGTGTTTGCGAATTCGATCCGGCATATGCCGCAGCAGCATGTAAAGCCGGAGGAGATCGATCACCTGGT
>DATKJY010000316.1:0-3034 GCA_035543175.1 Candidatus Acidiferrum sp. | reverse complement strand
CGGAAATTGTCAAACTCCGCCATTGTGCGAAGCAGGCGATCCTCGAGCTCCGCCACCCGTTTCTCCGGCGGTTCACCTTCCTTCGGCGGGGCCGCTTCCTCCTCGACCGGCTCGGCATCGGAGGAAAAATCCTCAGCCTTTTCCAGCAGCGCATCAGCGTCGGAAGCATCCCCCGTCACCGGCACAACGCGTTCACCACCGATTTTCTCATTCGTCATGTCTTTATCTTCCGCCATATCTCATTTGCCTTTTGCATCATCCATGCCCGACAAAACCTCGGTGATTGATCGGGCAGTGTATTCTACTATCGAAACCAGCTTGCTGTACGGCATACGGGTGGGCCCGATAATCCCGATAGTCCCGGTAATGTTACCTACCCGGTACGAAGAACTGACCACGGAACAATTGATAATCTCACTCAATCGATTCTCTTTGCCGATCGTGATAAACAGCCCTTCGTTCTGAGCTTGCTCGAAAAACTCCGACAGCATCCGACTGTCCTCGAGCAGTTTCATCAGGCGCGACAATCGCTCGCGATCGAAAAACTCCGGCATGGAGACAAGTCTGTCCGCTCCGGCGACATGGATGGCTTCGGTTCTCTCGTCGGTCCAAATCCGCTCTTTGGAATCGACGATCAAATTGATCAGTCTCGCGTTGCCGCTGACATCGGCCATGCGACGGGAAATCGTCTCCCGCACCGCCTTTAGCGACAACCCGGCCAAACGCTCATTCAGAATCGATTCGACCTCCGCAAGTGACCGCTCCGATACCGATGCCTCAACTTCCAGAATGACCGACCGTGCCAGGCCCGAACCGACCACCACGATCACCATGATGCGACCATCGGCAACCGGAATCAATCTGATGCTCTTTAGTGTTCCCGATTCAAAGCGCGGCGCAACCGTGACACCTAATTGATTAGAGATATCCCCGAGCAGTTTTGCTGTCTGGCCGAGAAGTTCGTTGATGCTGCGACCTTCTTTCTGAATCGTGGCGCGAATGAGCTTCTCTTCATTGGGACTCAGTTTCTCCGGCTTCAACAGGTAGTCGACATAGACGCGATACCCGATATCGGTCGGCACCCGTCCGGCCGATGTATGCGGCTGCTCTACCAGACCAAGCTCCTCAAGGTCCTGGAGCGTGTTGCGGATGGTGGCCGAAGATAGCCCCATCTTGAACTTATTCGCGATCACCCGCGAGCCCACCGGGTCCGCCGATGCGATGTAGTAATTGATCAGATTGGCCAGAATCTGACGTTCTCGTTCAGTAAGGTCTTCAAATGCAGGCATATAACTTCACTTGTTAAGGTGCTGCCATTTTGGCAGATAGCCTGACAGCGCCCCGATAATCTACGGCTTTTATAACGATAGTCAAGTCCAAATGGTTCGAAATCCCCGGCGCATCCAAATGACGAACGGCCGCCGTACTTTTTTGCGGCGGCCGTTCTTTCGGACCTAAACTCACCCAGATAACTAAGGGGCTATAAGGGTTATTTGTCTGGTTTCTTCTTCAGGTCCTCAAGCCGATCATCAATGCCGTTGTTGTTTTTGTCAATGAAGTCGTTGTATTTCTGCTGCTTGTTATTGGGCGCAACTTTAGCATTTTTCTTATTACCGGTAGAATCCGGCGCCTTCGAAGGCGCCGGATTTATTTTCTGAGTCGGAGTCGGCTTGGCCGGTGGCTGGCTTTTCGGCTTCTTATCAATCGCGCCCAGAGGACTCGTCAGAAGCGCCACCAGCGCCAGCGTAAGCATCAGTGCGACCACATATCGCATGGCTGCATCCTTTCAGCTTGTCAAGCGGCCTACCGCTTCCCGCGGCCACCACCGCCACCACCATTACTCGCTGGCTTGGCTGCGCCACCACCGGAGTGCCCGCCGTTACCGCCTCCACCGCCTCGCTGCTCCACTCTCGGAGCCTGACGCGGCTGATTGCTTTCCTGACGAGGAGCCTGTCTCTGCGGTTCCACACGGGTCGGGGTACGGCGCTCTACCTGGCCTTCCTTCCGCTGGTAATAGCCGGAGGAATTGTCGGAGGGCTGCTGCGGAGCTTTGCGCTGTTCGACCTTGGCGGACTCGTTAATCGGGGCGCCATTGTCGCCGCGCACCGCCCGCCGGGTACGATACACGCCATCTGGATTGTTACCGCTTGTCGTGCCTGACTTGGCGCCTTCTGCCACTCCAGCCTGGTCCCGGAAATGGACTGACCGACGAGACAGGTCAGCATTAGTCTCAGGCGCGATTGCTCCGCCCGTACTCTCGTATCCACGCGGCGTTTCGACCAACTTGACCGCGCCCCGAGCATACTTCTTCGGCAGATCTACATTAGGCGTCCCGATGCCGCCGCCCACGACCATATTACCGCGCGGCAGCTTGCCGCCCATTACGGCACCGCTCGCCATCCCGCCGGAAAGACGGCTGATGGTTTGCTTATACTGCGGGTATCCGTGCGTGACCGGGTCAACATACCCCGCCGTGCGCACTTGTTTGTACTTCGACATCACGCCCGGGCCCGGACGCACGACCGACCGGTCGAGAATAACCGTGTGATACCGGCTGATCTGCACGTCGTGCTCCCAGCAGTAGCCATCGCGATCGAACACCGTGATGGTGTTCCAACCCACGAGAATTCTCGGGATGTACAGCGGGGCACAACCCCAGTAGACGCCGTCGATATAAATCGACCCGCCCCACGGGTAGTCGACATACAGATTACCGCAGACCGCCCACGACGGGTACACCGGATAATAGACCGGGTGGAAATAATCCGGCTCCCAGTCATTGACATAAATGACCGCGCGATCGTACGCAAACCGCTGACCGTCGTATCTGACGAAATACTGATCGTTCAGGTTATCCATGAAGTCGTTCGGATTCTCGTTGTCATTCACAATGCCCGAATGCCGGTACCAGTCAGGAATCGGGAACCGTTCGCGGGAAGCGATGATCTGAAGGTACTCCTTGCCTTTCGGGCCATCGACCACCAGATCGTAATCGTCATTTCCGCGCGGCAGCGTGTAGGTCTGATCCCCCTGG
>DATKJY010000315.1:0-5803 GCA_035543175.1 Candidatus Acidiferrum sp. | reverse complement strand
GACAACCGAGTCATCATCGGCAAACACACTTCCGACAAATTCCGATGGTTTATGTTCTTCGACATTCCGCCCGGCGCTAACACTGCCACCGGTCCCTGTTCGCTGGCCGTCTATCTTTCCAGCCTGGCCGACATTGCGGACACCTTCGATGTCTACTGGAACACGCGCCCCAACCTCAAGAACTATGTCGGCGACAACGCCGGCGCAAACGCCGATTCTGCCGAGATGAGCTGGGGAAACTTCTTCGAAGGCGCCTCCGGGCCCGACTCCAACTGGACAACAGCCGGCGGCGACTTCACGACCACTGATCGTCTGGGTACTCTCATCGTTCCCGGTGGCGGCTCACCCGGTTGGCGGTACTGGGTACTTGATTCCGTCCAGATCGATTCACTCTTGAAACGTACTCGTGCCAACATTGGCATCTGGGTAGTCGGTCGCAACGCCGCTGCTGTATACACCCGTTGTGACGGCTACAGCACCGAAAGCGCATCTTACCAGCCCTGGATCAAGTTCATATACACTTCGTGGTCGCCCGGGACGGCGGAGCTGCCGACCCGCCGCCGTCTTTCCATCATGGCCTGCAACTAATAGGAGGGAAAAATAGAATGCGAAAATCGCTACTCATGTTCCTCGCTTTTGTGACTTCAACTACCCCCGCTTTTACCCAAGGCATCGTTCACAAATTGGGGTCATCCAGCGAAGATTCTCTGTCGGTGGTCGTACTCAGCCTCGATTCCCTCGGTCGACCCACCACCGCCGACAGCTTCTTTGTCCTCGTATTGAAATCCGATGCTAACGGCTTGGTCTTTCGGGATTCCGGCACAACCTCGATGGTCGGTCTCGACACCATCACCTTGGCCGGTCAGCGATACTATTACTACCATCGAGCCGTCGCCGATATCGACAGCGTCGGCGCTGTCGGCGCATACGCCGGAGTCATCACCGCCAAGAAAATCAACGGCAACCTCTTGACTCCAAACCGCTTCAGTTTCCAGATCGTGGACCGGGAAATGTCCGATGCCTTCGATTCCGCCGGCATTGCCGCCACCAACAGTCTTAAAGCGCTCGACAGTCTGAAAAAGATCATCGACTCCGTCTATGCCATTCTCGACACGCTTCAAGACGGAACTGGTGGACCCACCGTCAACCTTGGCTCTGTCTCCGGCGACATCGCCGCTGCCGACAATTTCGAGACCATGCTCGATGGCTCCGGCGGCCAGGTACTGACTCTCGGTCGTTTGGTCGTTCAGGGCGCAAACGGCGCATCCGGCTCGGTCACTGTCGCCAATAGCAACGGAACGGCCGTGCTCCTTCAGTCGCTCGGCGGCAATGGTCACGGCCTGCTCAGTTCCGGCAACGGTTCCGGTTCCGGATTTAACATTGTCGGGGGAGCCTCAGGATACGATATCAACGCCGACATTAAGGGCGGCATCGTCGACAGCGTCCGCCTTTCACGCACCGATCTGTACGACATCGCGAGCAAAACCGCCGATTCCGTTCTCAAAGATTCGTCTCATTACCAGGGCAATTGCTCGAGCAGCACCGGCTCCGGCGCCTATTCGTATAACATCGCCGTCATGGACAGTAGCTGTGGACAGGTTGTAATCGGCGCTGACCTCGCCATCCGCAACCTGAACCAAACATCTCTCGTCGCCACGGGAAGAAGCATCACCGATGGCCGCGCGTCATTCAACCTCGACGCAGCAACCTACCTGGCCATCGTCGATGCCCCCGGCTATATCTTCCCGCCTTTTGATACCATCACTGTGAGCGGACCGGGCGTGGACACAGTCTACGGATATCGATTCGATCCCGGCTCGCCGGCGTCTCCGTCGCTCTGTCGAGTGTATGGTTTCGTCTACGATGTCCATGGCGTCCCGCAAGTTCACGCGACTGTTTCCGCGTTTCTTCCCAACGGTGCGGTGCGCGCCGGTCAGTTGCTGATTTCTCCCGTAGCCGTAACCTCGACCACCGATTCTATGGGTTATTTCGCATTGGACCTTATCCCGTCCGACTCGCTGAATCCGTCGAACGCCAAGTATGAAATCACCATCCTGGGCTCCGATGGCGCGCTGCTTCGCCAACGCATTCGCGTACCCACCGTGTCCTCCTGGCGCCTCGATTGGTGACTTTCGTGAAACCCATAACCAACATGAAGGAAGGAGACTGATAATGGACCCCCAAACTCTCCATGCCGACACCTGGCTTGGACTGCTCGGCTCAGTGGCGTTGATGGCCGCAACCTATCTGGCCAATCGCTATGTTATCCCGTTTCTTAAGGTCGGGAAACGCCAGAAACTCGCCGAATTCGTCGCCGCCATTGCCGATGACGTTACCGACGAACTCCGGCAGAAATATCCGAACAACGAATGGCTCAAGCATCTCGATGAGGCCATCGAGAATCTGACTGCCATCTGTGGCGTGACTCCGGAAATCGCCGAACGTGCGGTCAACGCATCGGCCGCGCGAAAATAGAAAAAGCCGCCCGGCTTTCGGGCGGCTTTCTCTTTTGGCTCTCAAAACATCAATAACAAGGCGCGCTCGATGCGCTAAACAGGAAATTTATGTAGTAGATGATATCGGCTACGTTGACCAGCCGGTCGCAATTGCAGTCCGCTCGCGCGGCCCCGCCGATCGGCGAAGGTTCGCCGTGTGTGATGAAATCGATCAGTATCTGTAAATCGGCGATATCCGTCTGGCCGTCGTTGTCGAAATCCCCCGGTCTGTACACGCCCAGGCATTTGTACCGCATGATGAGTGTCGATGCGCCACGGTAGTTACCGGCGTCCCGGCCGATTGCCCGGAATATGTACGGATTCCCTTCGGACAGATTGACGGGTGTCCACGTGATCGACCAGCCATCTGCGCCATTCATGTCCACCGATGCCAGCACGCGCGTGACATTCCACGTTTTCGCAAATAGGGAAACCATGATGTCTACCGAGTGCCAGACACCGCCGATTGAAAGCTCGTTCGATCCCAGATTGGTCCGCATCGGCGCATCCATGATCGTTCCGGTCAGCGGATTCATGATGGAGACCGTATAGCTACCGTCAGCGTTTTTCCAGCCGCTGAACCCGTTCACTGCTACCCAGAGACCGGGATTGCCTCCCAGTCCTAGTACCACCGTCCGCTGCTCGTCCTCCACCCAGCTCCGCAGAGCATAGTAGTCAGGATTGTGCTGCATATCGAACGAGAGCATATCACCGCGAGGCACGAAATAGTCCTTCAACCCCGTGTACAGATTCTCATCGTAGGTGCCGTTATCTGCCTGCGTCTTGAACGCCACCGCTAACCTTTGACCCAGCTGCGCCGGCGTCAGGGTGGTCATGTTCTCATTCATGAGCGAAACAAACCCGCGATCCGCCCACACCTTGACCGCCGCCGCCACCGCCGCCGGTCCGCTGCAGTACTCCCCAAATTCGCCCGATGAGACGTGATTTCCGTCATTCGGATTCCCGTTCACATCTCCCATCAACTGCTGATTTAAAGGCGGCATTGCCAGCGTGTAGTTCGTCTGCGCATTGGTCCGGAACAACTGAATGTTGGAAAGCGCTGGATCATTCGACTGCATCAAGACCGTGAGTGAGCTGCAGAAATCATCTCCGTTGGCCGGGCTGGTGATGCGCGGCGCCGGCGACTGTGATTTCAAATACACGGTCACCGTATCCCACGCCGTTCGTCCCAGCGTATCCACTGCCGTCACTTTGAGCGTGTAATTTCCTTCCGGCAGGCCGCTGAAATCCCAGTTCTGATCGTACCCGATGCCGGCGTCGGATGCCTGCACGCCGTTTCGAAGCGCATGGGTGCCGTCGTAATCTCTACCAATTTCCGTGTAAGCGCCCCCCTTGGAGTAGGCAAACGACACATAATCGATAACCTTTGAACCGGATTTCTCCCACGCCCACAAATCGACTGACCCCATGAGCACTTCCGCTGAAACCGGCTTGAGAAAGCTTATCACCGGCGCCGGTTCGACTGAGCCACCACCCGGACTACCGATGACATACAGCGCCAGACGCCCGGGGAAATTGTAGTAGTCATTATTCACCAAATCGACAAACCCGATCGTCGTATCCCAGATATTGTATGTGAAGCATGCTCGCGGATCGTTATCGCAATAGATCGCCGCTCCCACCGAAGTGTCCAGCGGCGTCGAAATGTAAAACCCTGCAAAGAACGGACCCGATACCACATACGGCGTATCGAGCGGAATCCAGATGTTATATCCACCCGCCGCCGGAACAGTAAGGTTCCAGTCGGAGGATATCGCCTTCAGCGCCCCGGGCACGTGACAATTCGGGTTCGATGCATCCACCGCTTCCACATCGACCGACACCGTCAGCGAACACGCCTTCCGAAAACGCATCGGCATGTTAATCTGCCTGATCGTGAACGGATACGGTCCGGTGCATCCCGAAGACGCTGAACCCGGATCGATATACGCTTTGTACAGCTCTGCGCCCGCTACCCAGCCATCGATGTAGTACGCAATGGCTGAGTCATTGCCGACCGTGCAGGCCACCGCCGCTGAGAACATGGGAGCGGCTCCCAGATGCTGATGGGGGAGAGTATCAATGCGTGCAACACGTGCGGCGTTTTTGACGCCGGCCGCCGACGCCGACAGCGCCAGCAAGAGCGCCAGACAGCTTACCACCCCTGTCCGTTTCAACATCCGGAATGCTCCTTTGCACCTTGGGAACGGTTCTTTCTCTTGATTATCGAACGATTTTCCGTATACTTGACCGCTACTTAGCGGGCTGATGCCGATGACCGCGGCCCCCCGCTGCGCAGAGTTTGAACATGTCTACCTACCGCGATCCCCGTCGTAAACCCGAGTGGCTTCGAGTCAAAGCTTTCAGCGGCGAAACATACAGCCGCGTAACTGCTCTCCTGCGGGATCTCGGTCTGCAAACCGTTTGTCAGGAAGCCAATTGCCCCAATCGTGGCGAGTGCTTTAATCGCGGTACCGCCGTCTTCCTGATCATGGGCCCGCGCTGCACTCGCAACTGCTCCTTCTGCGATGTTACTTCGGGTCCACCCAGCCCGCTTGATCCATCAGAACCCGTTCGTGTCGCCGAAGCTTCCTCGCGTCTCCAGCTTAAGCATGTCGTCGTGACTTCGGTGACCCGCGATGATCTCGCCGATGGCGGCGCGGGCCACTTTGCTGCGACCATCCGAGAACTACGCCGCGGTCTTCCGAGGGCCACCATCGAAGTTCTCACCCCCGATTTGCGAGGCAGCGATTCCTCCCTTCGTACTGTCCTTGCCGAGCGCCCCGACGTTTTCAATCACAACGTCGAGACCGTCCCGCGCCTGTACGCGAGCGTCCGCCCCGGCGCCGATTACCGCCGTTCCCTCGACCTTCTCCGCAGAGCACGGGACATAGGTACCAGCGTCACTAAATCCGGAGTCATGGTCGGGCTGGGGGAGACGACCGGGGAATTGAAAGATCTATTCGCTGATCTTGCCGGCGCCCGAATCTCCATCCTCACCATAGGCCAGTACCTGGCGCCTTCCCGCGAACACCATCCGGTGGTTCGATACCTGCATCCGGACGAATTTACCGAGCTGGAGAAAGTAGCCCGCGCCATCGGAATCGGCACTGTGGTCTCCGGCCCTCTGGTTCGTTCATCTTATATGGCCGACCTCATTGCCGATCGTCTATAGTCGTCTTTCGGCCAAGCGCAATTATCGGACAGAACTCCTCCGACCCATTCAGATTTACATGACCCATCCGAAACAAAGAGGAAACCGGGGCATGAAAGGGTTAGCTGTGGTCGGTAACGCTGACATTCGTCTT
>DATKJY010000314.1:0-4700 GCA_035543175.1 Candidatus Acidiferrum sp. | reverse complement strand
TAGCCTGGTTTACATGGTTGGACCCACGACTCAATGGCCTTAAGGTGTACGCTTCGAATTATGTTTACGTCCCGACCGATTTCAACGACACCCATCCGCTTCTACCTGCGGCATTCGAACTCGAGCAGAATTATCCGAATCCGTTCAACCCGACGACAGAAATTCGGTTCAGCGTCGTACGGCAGACGCGCCTGACGCTGGCAATCTATAATCTGCTTGGGCAGAAGATCAGGACTCTCGCCGATGGCGTGTACACGTCGGGTGAGTATCGAATAGCGTGGGACGGCACCGATGCCGGCGGCAACAGAGTGGCCAGTGGCGCCTACTTCTATCGCCTTTCGAGCGACAGCTTTACTCAATCGCGCAAAATGCTTCTTCTGAAGTAATCTCACCTGACTCAATAGATTATTCAAAGGGAGACTATTTCGGGAAGAAGAGCGCACCGAAATCCCAGAGAAAATGCGCGATAATGGCGGGCCAGAGGCGACCGGTCCGTATGAAGAGGAGGGAGAAGAGAACCCCGTATATCGCAATAGCGATAAATCCGGACCATCCCTGATAGGAGTGGCAGGCGGCGAAAGCCACCGTCGATAGGATCGTGGGGATAATCCATGAATTCATGCGACCCAAAAGCCGGAGTCGGGTCATGAGATACCCTCTGAAAGCAACTTCCTCGCAGAACCCGGCGGTAGCAGCTACCGCCACCCACACGACTTTTCCGAATGGATCTTTGGGGATCAGCACGCCAACTTCGCCCGATAACGGCAATCCGATTTGCCCCAGCAGCCATTCGACGCCCGACATAATCGCAAAGGCCGCGAGAAGAAACGCGAACGCCCAGCCGAAATCGAGCAACCTGATTTTCTTCAGTCCGATGCCCGCAAGTCCGGTCTGCTCACGATACATGGAGACGTAGTTCAGAAGAAACACCATCCACTGAAACATGATAGTGGTAAGCAACAGCACCAGGACCATCCCCTGATTGAGGCCCTTAAGCAGCGCGGTCGGATCATCGCCGGTGCCGATCATGGAAATCCCGGGATAGACTATCAGCAAGAAGATTACGGACACCCAGGTGAACGCGGAGGTTCGGAATTTACCGTTCCCCGAATCCAACCGGAAGCGGGAAAATGCGGTATCAGGCTCTCCGGCCTGCTCCGGCAGCGGATAGACCGGCTCACGTTGGTAGGGACCGTATTCGCGGCTCATAATCTTCTATAACAGACAATCAGGTCAAATCAGCTACAGTCATTATCGGACATATCCCAGGTCCGGTTGAATGCCGGAGCAATATAGAACTTCCCGGCAAGTTGGCGCTAACACTATTCGTTTCCGCCGCAGGTTGGCGCCGTTACATGTGATTCACGTGATATGCAACTCCCCGTGAACCCATTTACGACGTGACGGTCACGTGGTAGCCAGAATGCTGCTCTCCGCCTAAGTTGCGGCTAACCGATTCGCATCGTCGAGTGGAATTTAGAAAGGGAAACATGGGAACAGCGAGGGTGGTATATTTGAACAAGGCGGTCGAGAGTTCGCTTGACCAGATATCGCTACAGAACACGGGCTTTGATGGTTTTTCGCAGGGTAATGCTGACAGGGAGGAGGGGGCAAGCAGGGTGACAACTGAGATCCGAACGCAGGTGCATGAAGCGCTGGCGAAATTGTCGGTCGAGGAGCGTGAGTTTATTGTCCTGTTCTATTTTGTCGGCCGGACCTACGCGGAGTTAGCTGAAAGTACCGGACGAGCACTGCACAGAATCGAAGCGATCCATAAGCGGGCCATACGTCGCCTCCGGAAGGAACTGGCGCTGTTCGTGGCGGAAGAGTTTGGAATCCCCCTGCCGCGACGGGTGCAATCGTGTCCGATCTGCCGATCGAAGCATGTCGAAGAAATCGACGCTATTATCGAATCGCGCGATTTCCGCAGCACCTGGAGTCCGGTTATCCAGAAGATCAGAGAAAAATTCGGAATTGCTGTCGGGTCACCACAGCAATTAATCGGCCATACAAAATACCACTGCCAGAGAGGAGAGGACTCAAATGAATCAAACCAATCCTGAAAAACCGAAAAGACGCGGGGGACACACTATTACCATATTTGTCTCGCACGATTTCAAGATGCGGCTGAAAACAATGGCCGACAAATACGATCGCACGGTGGCGGACATGGTGCGGGCGGTGCTGCGTATCGGCGTCCCGATGATGGAAGGCTTATCGCAATCGGAAGAGATCATGGTCAAGGAATATATCGACTTATTCCGCAAGTTGCGTCAGGTGCGGTCGTTGAAGGATGTGTGAACCGTACCCATGACTCGATATCGCATCGCCGGGATAGTCTTCGCCGCCGCCGGCCCGCCAAAAAAGACTTGAACCGCGTTTGGCTTGTGCGTATACTCCGGCCGACTTAGCCTTGGTCCGGAACTCATGTTCGAAAAACAACGTACCGTAAAACGCCAAATCTCCTTGTCCGGTATCGGGTTACATACCGGCAACACCTGCACGATGACGTTCAAGCCGGCCCCGCCGGACCACGGCATTAGTTTTGTCCGCACCGACCTTCCCGGCTCCCCCTCGGTGATGGCCGACATCGATCATGTCGTGGATATTTCGCGGGGCACCACTCTTCAGCAGGGGGAGGCGCGGGTTTACACGGTCGAACATGTGCTGGCGGCGTTTGCCGGTTTGCAGATTGACAACATGATTGTGGAGCTGGACGCTAACGAGCCGCCAGTGGGGGACGGGTCAGCCAAGCCGTATGTGGACAAGCTCCTTGAAGCGGGAATTGCCAATCAGGAAGCCAATAAAGCGTACCTTGAGATCGATACGCCTATGTCCTACAGCGAGCCGGAGCGGCGGGTCGATTTGGTGGTCACGCCATCTGACGACCTTCGCATTACCTTCATGATCGACTATCAGAACCCAGCCTTGGGCACGCAGTACACGACGCTGGTCGATCTGGAGAACGAGTTTGTCGAAGAGTTTGCGCCGGCGCGGACGTTTTGCTTTTTATCCGAAGTCGAGATGCTCAAGAAAGCGGGACTTATTAAGGGCGGTGGATTAGACAACGCCGTGGTGATATATGATTCCGACCAGGGGCAGGTAGAAGTGGACAGGATACGCCGGGCTCTCGATATCGAGGGAGAGGCTTTTGTCGGCAAGACCGGAATCATCAACGACGTGCCGCTTCGATTCTACAACGAGCCGGTCCGTCACAAGACGCTGGATTTGCTTGGCGATTTGTTTTTGATAGGGGTTCCGTTCAAAGGGCACGTGCTGGCCGGGCGCTCGGGACATAAGGCGAATGTCGCGCTCGCCCGCAAGATGCGAGACCTTTACAAAAAAGAGAAGATGTCGACACGGTTTTACTCGCGCAGCAGCAACGCCTTTTTTGATATCAACTCCATTCTCAAGATTATGCCGCACCGGTACCCATTTCTGCTGATCGACCGGATCCTTGACCTGGAGCCGGACAAGCGGGTGATCGCGATTAAGAACGTGACAATTAACGAGCCGTTTTTCCAGGGGCATTTCCCAGGGCATCCGATCATGCCGGGCGTGTTGATTCTTGAAGCCATGGCGCAGGCCGGCGGTGTGCTGTTATTGAATGCCATCGAAAATCCGGAAACGAAACTCGTGTATTTCCTGTCTATCGACAATGCCCGCTTTCGCAAGCCGGTGATGCCGGGCGATCAGCTTCGATTTGAATTAGAAATGGTGACATTCCGGCGTAACACCTGCAAAATGACCGGCAATGCCTATGTGGGGGACACCCTCGTGGCGAATGCAGACTTCATGGCAATGGTGATGGATCGATGAGCAGAATTCATTCAAGCGCGATTGTTTCTTCGAAAGCGAATCTGGCCGACGACGTCGAAATCGGCGCGTACACGATCGTCGAAGACAATGTCGTAATCGGGCGGGGCTCGAAGATTGCATCTTCGGTATTGCTTGCCGATGGCGCGGTGCTCGGCGAAAATGTCCGCGTCTCGCACGGAGCTGTGATCGGGACACTACCGCAGGATCTCAAATTCGGCGGCGAGAAAACCAAAGCGGTGATTGGAAATAACACCGTAGTTCGCGAATATGCTACCATCAACCGCGGCACCATAGCTCATGGGGAGACAACGGTCGGCAACGACGTCATGTTAATGGCGTACTCGCATGTTGCGCACGACTGCATCATCGGGGACCGCTGCATCCTGGCCAATTCGGTCAATCTGGCCGGGCACATTGAAATCGATGAATGGGCGACGTTGGGGGGTGTTCTGCCGGTGCACCAGTTTGTTAAGATCGGTGCCCATTGCATGATCGGCGGCGGTTTCCGCGTGCAGCAGGACATCTGCCCCTATTCGCTGGTCGGCGGCTACCCGCTCAAAGTGGTCGGGATCAACTCGATCGGACTTCGGAGACGCGGATTCGCGCCGGATTCCATCACGCAGATCGAAAGAGCGTTCAAGCTGTTGTTCTTCTCGGGACTGAATACGACCCAGGCGCTGGAAGCAATCCGGAACGATTTGGAGATTACTCCGGAAGTGAAAGTCATTCTTGATTTCTTTGCCCGCTCCACGCGCGGCGTTGTCAAATAATTTAGCGGTGCGGGCGGGGAGTCCGATCCGTGAACAAAACAATACTTCTCATTTGGCTTTTATCTCTCGCATTGGTGATCGGCTGGCCGCTGGTCAACTATCACAGCCTTC
>DATKJY010000313.1:0-4237 GCA_035543175.1 Candidatus Acidiferrum sp. | reverse complement strand
ATGTCGACAGTGCTCCCATCGAAGCATGCTCCCAACCGGAGCACGGCGAGGCTGGTGGTTTGGTGAAGGCCGAAAAAGATATGCTCCTGAATGCGTTGGAGCGCGCAGGTGGGAATAAGACGGAAGCTGCCAAACTGCTTAAGATTACGCGTCGACGCCTGTACAGCCGGCTGAAAGCTCACGGCCTTAAACCCGATGATTTATGACAAGATAACCCGTTTGGGACGCCGATTTGTACCGGCAGGTACAACAGGGATGAAGGTGTCTTGCTTATAGTTTGTTAACCTGTTATTAATAAATGCATTATCACGACCCGGAAGGGTGGCACGCCGCTTGATTATGTATTTGGCGGATTGAGGTGATAAGAGAATGAGAAGAGTACATGTTTCGTTTGTTCTTTTGTCATTGGCGGTGTTAATCCTTTCGGGTCACGCGCTGGCGCAAGGGGGCCAGCGCCAGTCGCGGGACCGTGAGTTGCTCCAGATGGAACTGGGGCGCACCGACCAGATTCTGGAACAAGCCGAGGCGATGGCTAACGCCTCCGATAATCCACAGGCGGCGCTCGCCGTCCAGAAGGCCAAGCAGTTGCAGCAGCAGGCTTGGGACGATTTCAATTCAGGAACTCCCAGCGGTGATGCTAAAGCGCGCGTGGAGACGCTCAAAGCCCGCGAATTCGGAAGGATCTCTCTAGCTACAGGCCATCAAACCGAGCAGAACGATGCTGTGATCCAGCGCGAGTTGGAGCATGCACAGGAACTGATGGATCGGGCGGCCGACGCCCTCTCCGGCGGCGGCAACAGCAGTCTGCAGGGCGTGTTCGATGCGGCTAAAGACAACCTGAGCCGGGCATGGGAATTCTATCAGCAGAAGAAATATAAACCGGCCCTGAAGCTCGCTACCCAGGTTCAGAATACCGCCGAGAAGATTCTCTCGGCGGCGAGTGGAACCGATCAGAATCCCGAGAATTTCGAGCGGCGTCGTGATAACGTCTCTCGTTTGATGGATCAGGCCAAACTGGCGCTGGAAGACTGCAAGTCCAATTCGGCCGCCAATTACATGACCGACGCTCAGAAGTCTTTCGATCTGGCTGATGATCTCTATGCCGAAACGCGGATTCCCGCGGCGCTACAGGCATTGCGAAGGGCTCGGGATCTGGCGTCGGCAGCTACACGTGAATGTCAGGGGAACGATGCGCTGCTTAAACGGTATGATCGATTAAAGGCGCTGGCCGATCAGTTGACCGAACAACTTGCTACGGTGAGTGGATCGGCCCGGGATGATGCTCAGAAATTGATCAGCCAGGCAAACGAGCAGCTTGCCCTGGCACAAGGATATATTAACTCAGGGAAAGCCGATCAGGGTCTGGCGGCCCTGCAGGCAGCACAACTGGCACTTCGACAGGCTCAGGCGCTCATAACACCGGTCGGTTAACTCCAGCCCTTACATAGGGTAACGAGCTCTTGCATAGGATTTGGGTCGCGGTCATAATCCTTGCGTCGCTTGGTGGCGAAGCTTCGGCTATTCGCGCCGCCAGCCTCTCCTATAAATTCGGTGTCGGCTACGATTTCCTTTCTCAGCAGTATTTCCTGGATTCTGCCGCACAGGCTGGGGCCGACTCGATTCTGGCCAATTGGTCCCTGAAAACCGACTATCTCAATGACCCAAAAGGGATTCTGCAGGTAAAGTACTGCCCAAGTTCTGACCGGCGCCTTGACCTTCGCGGGCTGCTGGAACAGACTGAAAGCCAATTTCGCCTCAAACTCGATGGCAGTACCGTTCAGCACTGGGGTGACGTCCGATTTGATTGGAACAACCAAATGGACTGGCGGGACCGTTTCAAGGGCTCGTCGGAGCCGGGCGATAGTTATCTGGCCGGATCCAGCCGCGCACGTATTCGCAAACCGCTGAGTGATACCTACTTCCTTTGGTCTCAGGTTGCAGCGGATTTCGTTCATTTCAGCACCCCGAGCTTTTACGCCTTCGACAACGAGCGGCTTGGGTTCAAGTTCGGCCTGGAGAGATTCCAGGAGCTGTCCTTGACGAATTTCGACCTGTTCTTCCTCGGTCGCAGAGTGCCCGATTCCAGCCTGATGAGCTATGCTTCGGGGGGGGCCGAAGCCTCCTATTTCGGAACTTTCGACTGGGGACAGGTTGATTTCGGGGGGAGGTTCGAGCGGAAAAACTACGGCCGACCTGACCACCAGGACGACTATTCCCGGGTTGAGTTGGATACTCGCGACAAGGTGAGCATTGCCGGCCCGTACTATACGCGGCCGGAAATCGAGTTTGAAGGGACCTGGTTTGACGCCAATGATCCGGTCAACCTTAACTATACCCGGACTCGCCTGGCTCTTTTGCTGGGGCGGGATATGAAGGACTGGAGCGTAGCGATCGGACCGGCCGGCGAACTGCTGACAGAGGCGCTTGATACTCTGACTCAAGGGGAAAACTATTTTGAAAGCGGCGGCAGGTTCGAACTGGACTATGTCGACGCGGGCCGGGTCTTTGCCTCGCTGGAGTGGAACGCGGGGTACCGGAAGCTCAAATTCGAGAACGACCAGCAATCCAGCTTCAGCTACCAGCGCCTCAGCCTGCTTGGGGACTGGACATTCTGGAAATCGTTTGAGTTCAATATTCTGCTTTCGGGGGACTGGGAATGGCATACGCGAAGCTCCGATAATAACCGGCTCTACCTGCTTTCCACTTCTCTCTTGTACTCGTTCTGACCGGCCTTCGGGATGTCCGGCCAAACCTCGATTGTGATTAACTTCACAATCTTCGTTTGCTGGCAAGCGGAGCATCCAGTCTCCTGCAGCGAGCCAACCAGCAGCTTTATTTGTGAATGTTTTCACTAACGTATTCATCTCAGGTGTGGCTTTGAGGTCAATTCCGGGATAACTCTGGCCCCCCGCTTTTGGGTGCCTATTGCATATGGCCGCCGGGTTTCGAAAATGACGAAAATGTCCGTTTGGCGATGATCGCGGTGAGTCCGCTGGAAGGTTGGAGAACGCCGCGTTGCGGGAGCACTGGATCTCGGGAGCCGGTTGCCACCGGCTATTTCCGTTACTACGTCGTGTAGTATTTTGCCCTGTAGGAAGTTTTTTCCAAGAATTTTCTTGACAAAGTGTAGATATGGTAGTATCATGGGGGCGTCTAGGGAAATAGTTGTGTAGTAAACGCTTCTGTTTTGAGACCACAGCACCTTAAGTAACGCGAAGAGAAATTGAGCGTTACGCAAACTCAAGCTTCTTCTTCAGGTTTTCAAAAAGAGATTTTAAAACCAAGCCGGTAATATTTACCCGGAAGGTTTTTCAGATTTCTCTCATACTTTTTCACTCCGGTCAAAAGAGCGTGTGATGAATCGCGAAGCAGATGTTGAATCTGTCAGCGTGAGTCCACAATCGAGCATCTGACCGGGCGGGCTCCGGTACCCGACTCGCAAGGGTAAATATCGGATTTACTAAGGTCACTATTTCAGGTGATTGTCATATAGATGATCCGGAGATATGGCCTAAATTGTGAATGACCTTTATTTATTAAAGGAGCATTAAATGATGCAAAAAAGAACGTTATATTCTTTGCTGCTGATCTCCTTTATAGCGGTATGTGCGTACTCAGCGGCGTTCGCCGCCAATACCGTCACGTTCGAGTCGAAAAACTCACTTCGTTGCGCAAACGGAGTGCTGAATATCAACACGAACGTCGACGCGGCGACTGATGCCTATGAAGTCGTATTCGAGATTACCTCGGCCACTGGAGGCGCTGCGTTCTCTCCGTACACGGTAGTTCTGGATCCGGCGTTTGCCGCCCATTTCACCGTCAGCGGTGTGGACATGTCTCAGGCCAACGGTACCTTACCGGATACGGTCCGCATATACGGCGTGGGAGCGCTGCCGGCTGGATCTTACCTTGTTGGTAAGGTCAACTTCAAGACGAACGATGTCTGCTCTGGCACCGTGAAGCTGGATGCGGTCGTGTACGACTACGCGACCAAGTGGAATGCCATGCATCCTGGCTGCACTTTCGGCTGCGGGTTGGGCGCTCCGGTGATCCAGACCCAGGCTGTCCAGAACAAGCAGATCGTCGCCATGACGACTACTGCCGGCATCGTTACTGTTGTGAATCAGGCTCCGACAATCGCTACGATTCCGGACGGCACGGTTCACTGGGGCCAGACCTATACCGGCACTGCCGCGGGTTCCGACCTCGACCTGCCGAACGGCTGCGAGACTCTAGA
>DATKJY010000312.1:0-2462 GCA_035543175.1 Candidatus Acidiferrum sp. | reverse complement strand
ATGGCATCAATGATTTCCCGGACACCATCGCGAACCCGGCGGGAAATGTGATGGCCGAGCCTATCTTGTATTTTCGCAAAATTCACGCGATAATCCCGAGGATCCTCGTCCTTATGCACAAACACGACCTCGCCCGTTCCTTCCGGAAGTTGCTCGGCGATTATTTTGACCAGCGTCTTCTTCTGGTAATTCTGATTGGTGTCCCCTACATTGAACACTTCGTGATCGACTTTCTCCTCATCAGCCGCCAGTACTGTAATGCAGGCCCTTGCCAGATCAGTGGTATGACAGTACGGCCGCCAGAACTGCTCGCCGAATACCTCAAGTCGTTTCTTCAGCGCCATATCACGCGTGAATTCATTTACTGTCAGATCGAACCTTGGCCGCGGTGACAATCCGAAAGCCGTGGCGAATCGGAGACAGATCGGCGTGAAGCCATCCTTCCGGATGGCGAGAAGATGCTTTTCGAAGCCAACCTTCAACTCCGCATAAAGCGATACCGGGTTTAGGGGTGAATTCTCATCCACGAACCCTTCCGGCTCCGCCATCTTGCCGTAATTGCTGCAGGTGGAAGCAAAGACAAATCGCCGCACCGACCGGCGCACCGCAACATCGGCCAACAATTCTGATCCGGCCTGATTAACGTCGCGCGCAAGCTTTGGATTCCAGGCGCAAGCCGGGTCCCCGACAATGGCCGCCAGATGCACGACCCCATCTATCCCGTCTAATGCTCGCTCGACATCATTTGCCTTGCGTGTGTCCCCTACCAGCAGTTCAAATCGCTCGTGCGGCAAATAGGCGAGGAGAGAGCCACCCCCGTAGGATAGATTATCGAGCACGCGTACCCGATATCCTTCACTGAGCAACCGCCCGACCAGTACCGAACCGATATACCCGGCCCCGCCCGTGACGAGGATATTGTGGGGAAGATTTTCTCCCGGCATCTTATCCGTTCTTCAAAATCGCCTTGGCGGTGTCCAGGTCTTCGCCTTTCAGCCCCATCGCGACCGCTTTCTCAAGATTCTTCTTAAACTCCGGATTCCCCTCTTTCGACATAGCCAGCCCTACATAGAAAAGCGGCTCCGGCGAATTGGGGAAATTACCGATCGCCTTAAGCGCTTCCCCTCTGGCCAGATCGTAGCGGCCAAATTGCATGTAAACGTAGCACGCGTTCATCTGGGTTCGTAGCGAGTGTTCATAATTGAATGCCGACATCGCCATGTTTTCAGCACGCACCGAGTCGATCTTTTCCGAAGCTAGAATGTGGGAGAACTGAAGGCATGCTTCGACGTCAGAGTCGTCCTTAGCCAGGATTTCCTCGAACACTTTGAACGCTTCATCCCTTTTCCCCAGCCCGTACAACGCCTGAGCCCGCATCGCTTTGAGCAGGCCAAACGATGGTTCGGCGGTCAACGCCCGGTCGATAAGGTTCAGACCTTCCTGATAGTTCCGTGCGTCAAGCGCGATTGAAGCCGCTTTGGCCAGTGCGTCGGCGTTGTCCGGATTCAGACGAACCATAAGGTCAACCGTCGCGCGAGCGTCCTCAGTAGCATTCCGTGCGTCGAGCGCGTCAAGAAATCTGTCGAACTCGGTCAGATCTCCTTTATCCGATGGTATCCGGCTTTCGAACAACTGCCGCGCATCGGCCACCCGGTTCGTATACGCAAGATAAACCGCCCTGGTGATCGCCAGATGCGGATAGAAATTCCCGAAAAAGGGGTAACGATCGCACACCGCCAGCGCCTTGTCGTACTGTTTCTGAACGGCAAACAGACTGACATAGCCTTCGAACGCCGGCACGTAGGTCGAGTCTATTTTCAGCGCCTGCTGAAAGTACTTCTCGGCATCAGCATACAGCCTGATCGCCGGGTCGATGCACACCATGCCCAGGTCGGTGAGCCAGTCGGGGCGATCTCCGCGGTATTGGAGGATGGAATCACGAAGCGCGTTGTAGGCATCGAACTGCCCCGTCACATATCGATTCTCCGCCACCGCTATTTTTACAGCTTCTTGATTGGCCCGCCACCCCGATATCGACTGAAGTCTCGATGACGCCGCAACCTTGTCCGACAGTCGCGCGAACATAAGCGCCGTCCGGTAGGTCATATAATCCCGGAACTCCTGCGACGCTTCCATCTTCGCCGTGATGATGTTGATGTCCTGCAGTTCGTAGAAGGCCGAGTTGTGATCCCGAAGCAGATACCTGGTACGGGCATCGTAAAACAGCCCGCTGACGCTCCCCTTGGTCAGTTGTACATACTCATTCCCGGCCAAGTCGGCGGTCCGATTCCTACCGGATTCATCGGCGCACAGTTCGTCCAATGCTCTCGTCAGAATTCCACTCTTCTCCTTGGCGCGGAACCCGTCGATGATCCCTCGCGCCTCGAAAAAGTAGTTCGTCCGCAAACAGCGGTAAAAATGAGTTATCTGCTGGTTGAAATTGTCCGCCCCCGGCATGATAC
>DATKJY010000311.1:0-6202 GCA_035543175.1 Candidatus Acidiferrum sp. | reverse complement strand
CGGGTGCTTGGTATCACGCAAGTACTCAGGACTCGTTGCATGCGGAGTACCTAATCTTTTGTAGCAATGAGCACATGAGCGGGCTACTTCGATTGGTGCGCCAAGTCGACGGGAAGTGGCAAGTAATTGCCGAGACTAACGCGGTTGTGGGAGAAGTCATGTTAGGAATTGATTTTGCTGACGTTGACTGCGACGGACGCAATGAGATCATCTTGACAGACAATAGAGGAATGGCAGGTTACAAGGCGATTCAGATTGTGAAGCCTGAGGGTGATGTATTTAGGCTTATGACCCCGATCAGCAGCAAGGATCTTTTGTTAGGAAGGACCATAGACCTGGTGAAGCAGGATTCCGGCTGCACGTGGCAGATTTTGGTTACTCAAGATGGTCCGACCAAGTACGTGCCGAATCGAGTCGATTTATACGAGCTTGACAGCACGTCAGGCGCATTTCGTTTGGTGAGGGAGCAGAAACCTAAATAGCCCTGCCGTCGGGCCCCGAGCAGGCCCGACCTACTTCTTAGTCGCCAGTGGCGTCCACTCGGCGAACTGCTCCACCACTACCCGGCATTTGCCTTTCGAGACCCACTTCTCGTTGCCGTTGTAGGTCCAGTCCATGTACTCCGAGCCGCCGCCACCGATGGTCGTGATAACGAAACGATTGTCGAGTTGGCCGAAATAGGCTGCACGTCCCTGCGGAATCGGGCCGTCGCCACCTGAAGGATCGACCGGAATCCAGCCGTATTTGGGCAGATAGACTTCCACCCAGCGGTGATAGACATCGTCCCAACAAGCATCATCGCCCCGATGGACGACCGAGCCGACATAACGGGCCGGGAGGCCGGCAGCACGGCACATCGCGATATACACGAACGTGTACTCGCTGCAGGAGCCGTTGCCGCGTTCGAGCACGGTGGGTGCGGTATTCCAGCCGCCGCTAAGCTGGTATTCGAGATGCTCGATGCAATAGTTATAGACCTTACGGGCGATCCAGTACGGATTCTTCTCGTCGCCGACAGCTTCTTTAACCGCTTTCTGAATGATGGGCGAGTTGTACGAGAACTTGATGTCATCGACGAGATATTTGCTGCGGATGTCAGCGGGGATATCTTCGAGTTTGCCGACTTTTTCCGGATACACGAAGTACCGGACTTTGTATAGTTCGGCGGGGACACGCATAGTCACCGAAGACTGGCTGCTGACGGGAATGTTCTTAAACTCGAAACGGGCAACTTGCTGGCCCCATTTATCCGTGAGGATTTCAGCGGGCTTGGGTTCGAAGGTTGGTTCAGCCAGAAGTTTCTGATTATTCAAGTCGTGCGGAATCGCAACGTACACCTGGAGGGTGACGATTGAATCAGGGCCGAAATTGCGTACCTGATGCACGAACTCGATTTGCTCGCTTCGCTTATCTTTTTGTGAGAAGGTAATGCCATCGTCTATGACGAGCCGGTAGCAGCGGTCAGTCTGATAGTCGGCCGACCAGAGATTGGTACCGTCCCAGGCTAGGCCACTAGGATACTGGCCGGGGGAGTTGAAGGTGATGATGACATCCCCTTTGTCTTTGGTGACCATATAGATCTCGTCGCGGTAGCGGTCCGTCACCCAGAGGTAACGGCCATCGTAAGTCATACCGCCGGGGTTTTTAGTCGGAGCGGTAAGAGAAAGAATGGTAGTACCGTCGCTGGGATCCACCTGATGGATCTTCCCGCCGCCCGGATCGGCCATCCACAGGTAGGTGCCGTCCCAGGCAAGACCGGCAGGCTGGTCGATGGGTGAATCCATCGTGTGCTCGACCAATCGGGTATTTGGATTGACGGCGTAGAGTTTCGCTGGTGTATCCGCATCGGCGCACCAGAGAAGTTTTCCGTCGAACGTCAACCCCGTGACAAAATATCCTGGAGCTGGAATAGAATCCAGCACGTGGCCGTCGGCAGGGTCGAATTTGTATAGCATGTCGGTGCGACGGTCAGAGCTCCACAAGTAATGGCCATCCCAGGCCAGACCCAGCGTATAGCCGGAGGGTAATGCTATCGATTTGAGTGTATCGCCGGGGGTGCCGAACGCCGAAGCGGCCAGCCATGCCACGGCCAGGATAAAGAAGACGTGAACGATTCGCATGGTTATCTCCCAGGAAAGGTTTTGATTGTCATGGAACTGATCCCGTGGAGGCCGCGGACGGTCCGGATACGCGAGGGCGAGACGGCTGAATTCCAGCGGGACGGCATCGCTATCAATAAAGCAGGTTGGCGGATGGAGTCAAGGTCAAACGCAGGGAGTTCTCAGGCGTGCAGTCAAAGCTTGACTTTGTGGGCCGGGTGACCAAACTTTTCGGGAGTTTGTATCACTGGAAGTCGTGTCCGGGAGGCGGTGCTTTCCGGGCCGGAATACGAAGGAGATGTTTCGATGCCGGTAGCAACACCAAAGATTTATGCGCAGATGCTGGATGCAGCGCAGAAGGGATCGTACGCCTTTCCCGCAATCAATGTTACGTCGACGGAGACGGCCAACGCCGCGCTCAAAGGATTTGTCGACTCCAATTCGGATGGGATCATTCAGGTTTCGACCGGCGGCGGTGAGTTCGCCTCGGGGCTGCACTGCAAGGACGCGGTGCTGGGCGCGATTGCGCTGGCGGAACACGTTCAGTGTGTGGCGGACAGATACAACATCTATGTCGCGCTGCACACCGACCACTGCCCGCCCGAGAAGGTTGACAAGTTTTTGAAGCCGCTGATTGCCGAGACGGCAAAACGTCGCAAAGCGGGGAAGCCGAATCTGTTTCAATCGCACATGTTCGACGGCAGCTCACTACCGACGGCGGAGAACATGAAGGTTGCAGTCGGATTGATGAAGATGTGCAAAGAGAATGAGATCATTCTCGAAGTTGAGACCGGCGTAGTGGGGGGTGAAGAGGACGGCATGGACCATTCCGGCGCGCCCAAATCGAAGCTGTATACGACGCCGGAGGACATGGTGGAAGTGTATCGGGCGTTGAGTCCGATCGGCGGGCGGTTTATGCTGGCGGCGACGTTCGGTAACGTGCATGGTATTTACAAGCCGGGCAACGTGGTGCTGAAGCCGAAGATTCTGAAGGAGGGGCAGGAGGCGGTGGTGAAGGCGTTCGGGCCAAAAGCGTATTTCGATCTGGTATTCCACGGCGGATCCGGGTCGGAGCTTTCGGATATTCATGAGACGCTCGACTACGGGGTGGTGAAGATGAATATCGACACCGACACGCAGTATGCGTTCACGGAGCCGATCGTGCTGCATGTGGACGCCAACCGCAAGGTGCTTCTGCATACGAAAGACGAAGTGGCGGACAAGAAGAAGTTCGACCCGCGTTCGTACTTGAAGAAGTGCGAAGAGAACATGGCGAAACGGGTGGCGCAGGGGTGCAAGGATTTGAAGTCTGAGGGGAAGACGCTGTTTAAGTAGTCAGCGTTACGGTTCGAGACAATTGAGGGCGGAATCGAAGTTGGTTCCGCCCTTTCTATTTGCGTCACGGAATGAATCGGAGCCGGACAATTTCGACCGTGTCCGTCAGCTCCGAACTGCTTTTTTCAAACCAGATTCGCGAATGATAGACATGTGTCCAGTCAAAGGACGAGAAGTTCGGCAGTCCGACAAGCGCGTCGACGGCCGCGGGGTCGGTGATCGGAATGCGATACGTAATCCAGCCGTTCAAGCCGGAGCCGGGTACCATGAAGGAATCGCTCGCTAGGTCAATGCGATAAGTCAGATATGAGTTTTCGGTGTTAAAGCTGCGACCCAGCATCTCCTGATCCGGTTTACCCAATACGGCAGCATCCCTAATGTTCCCTTCGGTGCCGTTAATCCACTCGTAGAAAATGGGTGATAAACGGTCGTAAGTCTCCTGCTGAAATTCGGCGGAGTAGAGTACACTGTAAGGGACAGGAGGCTTACCGACACCCTCGAAAAACCAGTTATCATGATTGGGATCGGGGTTTGATGTCGAGTCGTAGCCGAGCTCCCGGTAGTCCGGTATCGTGTCCAATCCCACATCCTCCGAATCATCGACAGAACCGTTGCTGATGCCATTGTAGGAGCCGTCTTCATTATGATTTCGGCCATCGCCAAAGATATCTTCGGAAATAATCCCGAAATCGAGGTGGAGCACACCATGATTGCCGCGAACTCGAACCTCGAGATACTTTAGGACAGTATCCGCCTTAAGGGAATCGATATATGTAGTGATTCCGGCCCAGTAGGCGGGGGCAGACGTAGGGTGGTAGTACGCAACGGAATCGTTAGGGCGCACGATTAGACGCATATCCGGTACGGTTGTCGCATGGTGATTGGGAGCATTATCGTTGAAAACGGAATCATATGGATAGCCTCCAACTATGTTATGCCACAGCATTCGCGCGCGAGGCATGCCCTGGTCGACTTGAGCAGGTCGAGCGGCCAGATGCCAGTCGGTGCGAATGACACTCAGGTCGACATAGTAGACGGGCGGAGGGCAGTCCGGGCAAACGTAAGAATGAGATATGTGATCATCGCACGCGAGGAGAAGCGCGAGAAGGACGGCGGTTGAGATTTTGATCGCGGATGCAGTGATCGGTTTCATTTTGTTCTCCCAGAAATCAGTAAATCTGTTTCTAAATATCCCGAATCAGTCTACAAAAAATGGTCTGGAATGTCAATGAAAAACGGGTGGCGACTCTATTACGTGAGAGTCGGTCAGCGTGAGGTTGTTCGCCCGAGAAGAGAGCGCTCACCAGGCAATCACACAGGTGAGCAAGACCGCCACATTCCCTGTTGACATTTACAGTTAGGCCGGTTTATTAGGCGATACTTGGACCGTTTCGAAACAGGAATTGAGTCATGTCTACAAGCTCGCACGAACCAATACGCACTCCATTTTGCAGTTTTCATGTGGCCGCCGGGGCCAAGATGGTGGATTTTGCCGGTTTCTATATGCCGGTGCAGTACAAAGGGATAACCGCCGAGCATCTGGCGGTCCGCAAGAATATCGGCCTGTTCGATCTCTCGCACATGGGGGAGTTCGAAATTTCCGGCAAAGACGCCCTGGCGTTTCTTCAGAAGACCACGACCAATGATGTTGCCGCGCTCACGCCCGGCAAGATTCAGTACAGCTGCATGCCGTATCCCGAAGGCGGGATTGTCGATGACCTTCTAGTTTATCGCCTGCCGGATAAGTTCTTCCTGGTCGTCAACGCATCGAATATCGAGAAGGATTTCAACTGGCTCAAGTCGCACGTGTTTGGCGATGTCAAGTTGGTGAACAAATCGGCTGATTACGGGCTACTCGCGATTCAGGGTCCCAATGCACAGAAACTGATGGCGGAGCTCACCGATCACAATCTCGATGCGATGGGATACTACACGTGTGCTTTCGCCAAGGTCGGCGGGGTGGAGCTTCTCTTTTCGCGGACCGGCTATACCGGTGAAGATGGGTTCGAGATTTACATTCCGCCGCAGCATTGCGCTAAGCTCTGGCATGCAGTGACCGAAGCCGGCAAGAAACACGGGTTGGAGTTGATCGGGCTCGGCGCTCGCGATACACTACGGTTGGAAATGAAGATGGCGCTTTACGGGAACGACATCGACCAGACGACGACACCAGTCGAGGCCGGACTGAGTTGGATTGTGAATTTCGACAAGGATTTCATCGGCAAAGATGTTATGGTCAAGCAGCGCGATGAGAAACCGAAACGCCGTCTGGTTTGTTTGGAATTGGAAGGTAAAGCATTCCCTCGTCACGGCTATGACATTTATGACGGTGGCAAAGTGGTCGGGAAAGTGACTTCGGGGACGTTCTCACCTTCGCTGCAGAAACCGATCGCTATGGGCTACGTGCCGCTGGAGAAGTCGAAAATCGGCGCGACGGTGGAAGTCGCAATTCGGGATAACAAGTTCAAGGCGGAAGTTGTGAAACCGCCGTTTTACAAAAACGCCAGTCATAAGTAAATCGTTGTATGGATGTTGATCTGTTTCTGACGCCTGTTACGCTGGCGAAAGCGAATCTCGAAAACAAGACGGTGGTGGTGATCGACGTGCTTCGGTCATCCACCTCCATCTGTGCCGCGCTACTGAACGGCGCCAGGGGTGTCATTCCGACAGAGGGGCCCGGCGAGGCGGGGGAAATGCGGATGAAGATCGGCTCCGATATGGCCGTGTTGGCCGGCGAGCGGAACGGCGTGAAGCTCGAGAGCTTCACG
>DATKJY010000310.1:0-3778 GCA_035543175.1 Candidatus Acidiferrum sp. | reverse complement strand
TTTTCACCTGCGGATTCATTTCTACCATGATTTTCCAGCCGAGGTCGGTTTCCTCGACCATCCCGGTGGTTGAGGCGCCATAGCGATTATAGCAGGCAACGGCGGCAGCTCGGTCGTCGGGAGTCAAAAGGCGCACATGCGAGCGAAGCGGCGAGTCAGGGAAATCCTGCGGTTTGACGCGGTACTGGTGGATTTTGGAGCCATACCCGAACCCCATCGCCTTGTAGAAATCAGGACGGAACGGCCACAAGATGGCCAAGGGAGCTTCGCGCTCCCGATAGTGCTTTACGAAGAACGTCATTAGATCCCGGGCGACATGCTCTTTCTTGTGCTGGATATCGACGGCCAGCATGCCGCCACCACCGGTGAACAGCCAATTGCCGTGAACATTCATTCGGTAATCGAACAGCCGAAGCCCACCGAGCAGAGCGTTGTTTCGATACAATCCCCACAGGGCAATCCGAGGGTCCTGATGACGTTTCAGAAAGTTGTCGCGGAATTTCTTGCGATCATCTTCGGTTATGATTCGGAAGGTCGGGTAAGCATCGGCGGCTATACGGAGAAACCGGTCTTGGTCCTCCGGCGGTATGAGTTTGATTTCTGACACAGGGATATTCCTTTCGTGTTCCGGTAACACTTGGGGAATATACGGATTTTGTCCAAGAAAGGTTATAGCGCAGGCGCGCGCACGACGCGGCTATGATGACCCACTTTCGAGTTCAATTCGAGATAGTTGTAGATGACGATATCCCAGTCGACAAACCGCATCACATTGTTGACTTCGCGGGCCACGACTGCACCTTTACGGAGGGCGCTAATCTCCTCTTTGAGATTCGACCCCGCCAGCCACTCGGGCTTGCCGGTTTCACTGCAGAGGGTGGCCAGGATGTAGCGGTCGATATAGCGGGCCCGACTGTAGGTTTCGGGGTTTCGCAATATCCGGACCGCCCGCTGGACCGACCTGACGAGCGCCAGCCGGTAATCGAGCGAAACTCTGAAACTCACAGTATACAGGCCGCCGCCGCGCGACTTAGCGACAATGTCCCGGACACTGCCGAACAGCTCGCGGGTCTTGCGTATAGCCTCATAGGGCTCGGTGGCCGTGACAATAGCTTTGCCGCGATTTTTGGTGAACTTAAGGTCAGCCGTCTTGTGGTGGAAAGTGTAAATCATTCCCATTCTTAGATTATCGGAAGATTAGGGAAACCAGTTTAAGCAGATTCTCACTTGAACAATGTTCAGAAACCGGGGAGGCCGCTTTGCTGTTACAGGGTAACTAATTGAAAAACGGAGGTATATCGTGAAGGTTCTTCTTACGATGGCGCTGCTCGGGCTCCTGGTCACAGTCAGTTCGGGAATGGCGCAGACACTACTGAAAGTCGGGGACCCGATACCCGAATTCAAGCTGCCGTACGCCACGCAGGATACGGTGGTATTCGACGGTTACGGCTCGGCTGATCTGAAAGGGAAACGGTACATCATCGCGTTTTATCCGGCTGACTGGTCCTCCGGGTGCACCAAGGAGATGTGTACATTCCGCGACGGTATCAGCGAATTCGAAAATCTGGGCGTGACGGTTGTCCCGATCTCGGCTGATCTCGTGTTCAGCCACCATGAGTGGGCTAAGAATCAGAAATTCCCGTTCAAGTTGCTGGCCGATCAGACACGTGCGTTCGGCACCAAGATGGGCGTCTATATGCCGGATGCCGGGATGATGAAACGGTCTATTTTCGTGGTCGGGCCGGACGGGAAGATTGAATACCTGAATTACAACTTCTCAGTCAAGGACGATACCGATTTCAATACCCTCAAGGCGTTTCTGGCGACGAAGAAGTAGAGCAACTGAGCGCTAGCACCACAGGTGGTAGAGGACGGCGATTACGGTCACGAGCCACAGTACCACCGTGATTAGAATAGGCCGATCGGTGAAGAGCAGGCGGGTCGGGGAGCCGCCTTCCTCGCGCTTGTGAATCAAAAACAGGTAGCGGAAAATCCCGTACACTACAAACGGAATGGTGATGTAGAGGTTTTCCGTTTTCAGTTTCTGTGAAACCTCGGTCGAGAACGTGTACAGCATGTACATAACGACGACCGATGCGGTCGTCACGCCGATAAGCTGGTCCAATAAATACGGGGAGTAGTGAGTCAGGCTCGAGCGGTGGTGGCCTGCTTTTTCATCCAGAAGCACCAGCTCGTGACGGCGCTTACCGAAACCGAGGAATAGCGCAAGCAGCAGAGTGTTGATGAGCATCCATTTCGAGGCGGGTACTTCGATCGCCAGAGCGCCCGCGAGCGCCCTCACGACAAAACTCAGCGCCAGCGTCATGACATCGACAATTACGATATCTTTTAGAGCCAGCGAGTACAGCGCGTTGATGGCTACAAACACGATTGAGATGATGAAGAAACCTATATTGATTGACCATGCCGTGCCAAGCCCGATGGCTATCAGCACGACAACGAGGATGATGGCCATGGCCGGCGATACCGCTCCGGAAGCAATTGGCCGGTCTTTTTTCAGCGGGTGGCGACGATCCTTATCCCGGTCGATGAGGTCGTTGAACGTGTATACGGCCGAAGAGAGCAGACAGAATATAACGGTGGCGAAGAAGGCCAGTTCGAGCCGGTGCGAATCCTTGATTGTCCCGGCGAACACCAGCGCCGCCAGGACGACACTGTTTTTGACCCATTGCCCGACTCGGGCCAGTTTAATCAGATTTTTGAGCATATTCTCTGTTTTCTGACCCTTGCAGGTTGCCTCAGGAAATCAATGGCCGAACGGCAAGGCCTGGTTAATTGAAGGATAAAACGTATCGAGATACGCCACTGCCTTGGCCGTTACAGCTTTCAAATCATCCCCGGCCTTAAAGGGAGTTGTCAGGCGGACGATGGCGGCATCGGTCGGTCGAAAGAGGAGCGAATTTTTCATCAGGTCCCACTTGAGGCCGAATTCATTCCGAATCGCGCCGGAGCGGGTCTCGAACCAGTAAAACATCAGTTCCTTTTCGTCCCGGTCCGCGATAATCAAGCGGTTGATTGACTTGCTCCCGCCGTCGGGAAGCGGCAGCATAAACGGCTCGAGCGTCTCGATCCGCCAGCCGCTGCCGGGCAGGCAGTGTTTGGGTGAATGAATCTGACTGCCGTACTTCTGGGAGGCAAAGTAGGCGACAAACAGCCAGTAGGGTTGGCCGTCGGCGCCTTGATAATACCGAAGCGTGGTGGTGTCGGCTTTCAGGATATCGTAGTTGTACTGCTCGAACCTTCGTTCCTCCCCCTGATAATCGCCGAGTGCGTACGGGACGGAGACAAACGACGGCAGCCCTTCCGGCTTGCGGTCGACGAACCGAAGGTAGTTGCCGAACGCTCCGGCTATCAGAACCAGGATGGAGGCGACAATAACCGGGTACTTCATCGGAACAATCGCCTCAAAACCAGGCCTTCGATGAACATCATGATAAACGCCACCACAAACACCGACAGGCCCAACAGCGTGTGCAGGGGGTCCTCCGCCACCTCATGCGTGACGGTGTAGGCCAACAGCGACGTAACAAAGACACGAAACACGTTGGCGATAACCGCGATCGGAATAGTGGAGAGGAACAGGATTATCTTGGCGGTCAGTTTCCGCTGCGTGGTGTACGCGTAGATAGCTCCCAGCGCCAGCAGCGAGACCAGCGAGCGCATGCCGGAGCAAGCCTCCGCGACTTCCAGCGAATACCCGGGCAGGTGGATGATGTTTCCCTGTCGCACCACCCCCATGCCGATCAGATTAAGCGCA
>DATKJY010000309.1:0-3215 GCA_035543175.1 Candidatus Acidiferrum sp. | reverse complement strand
CACCGGTTCAGGTTCGATCGGCTGTCGGATATTGCGTCGCTGCCGCTGGTGATGATATTCATCTCGGTGATATTTTTCGTCATCCAGCCCATCTCCAACGGGTTCAGCCGTTATGATGAGCATCAGGCGGATGTCTACGGGATGAAGATTACCGGGATATCGGGCGATGAGGCGGCGATTGCGTTCGACAAGCTGGCGGCGTACAATTTGTCCGATCCGAATCCAAGTCCGATTATCGAGTTCTGGTTTTACGATCATCCGGCGCTAAACAAGCGTATGGCTTTTGTACGGAGTTATCGTCCGGGAAGTTGAGTGAACAATCGAACCGGGCAGACAAGTGAGTGCGGGTTGTGACCAGGATATTTATAAGCGTAATTCTTGTTGTCGCGGGTTCTATCGCGTCGGTTTCGGCGGCCGATGACGCGCAGCTGGCTGCGGCGTTCCATCAGATGATGGCACCTGAGATAGACCAGGGCAATGCGCACGTCATGGCACGGACTGAGATCGATCAGCACGATTTTAAGCTGATACTGGACACCGGCACATTCTATTTCTTCACGCCGATCACGCTCGATTCGAGACCGCGCCTCTACGGCGGCATGTTTTTCGGCAAAGGGCATTTGCAGTTCCGGCCGCCGGTGTCAATGGAGCGCCAGCAGCTCAACCGGTTTTTCAAATCGGATTCGCTCAATCGGTCAATCACGACCGCGATGATTTTGTGCGACTCGGCGTTGGCATCGCGCCTGAGCCAACTGCCATCGCTGGAGGTTGACAAGATCCAGAGGCCGGTGACCGAGGCGTTCGACGATTGTCGGGACTTTCTTACGATGCGGGAGGAATACGCCTACCTGTTCGCGGCGCTTCGGAACCTGGTCGCTCCTCGCAAGCAGGGGTATTTGCTGGTGAACACGAAATTCGAAAATGACCCGCAGGTGTTTTACATATTCGATCCGTACGAACGCGAGGAAGTTCAACTGCTTCGGCAGTACAAAGAATTCGTGGTCGCGAAGTACATGGAGACAATCTGCTCCTATTCAATCTACGCGGACGAATCCTATACGATGATCAACGGGATGGACAAGGACGCGATCACGCCCGAGAAATACACAGTCGACGCTACGATTGAAGGGGACAATAATTTCAGCGCCGTGACGACCGCGCAGATCAGTGTCCAGATAACGCCGACGCAACTGCTGGACCTGGTTCTTCACGAGCGGCTCAAGGTGGACAGCATCCGCGATGCGAGCGGTCGCAGCCTTCCGTTCCTGCGTTATACGAACCGCGACAATCGCTCCACCGAGTTGTGCGTGTTTCTGGCCCACCCTGCGGTCTCGGGGGATACCGTTCGGTTGACATTTTATTATGAGGGGGACATCATCACGCGACCGGTGGGGGATTACTGGGTTGCCGCCGGGTCGGACTGGTATCCTCGTTTCAATTTCTACACGCCGACGGCGCTTGATATGACCTTTCATACTCCGTCCGCCTACACGTTTGTGGCTTCGGGCAGGATGGAATCCAGCCGTGTGGCTGGGGACACCCTTGTCACACACTGGGTGACACGGGAGCCGGTCAGGTATGCATCGTTCAACATCGGGAATTTCAAGAAGTCTGTTTTCGGCGGAACGAACGGTCCCCAGGTGGAAATCTACTATCTGGAACAACTGCACCGCGACAGCGCGCAGAAACTCCTAGACGCAGTCCGATACGACACGACATTACATTTCGATGTCAACTACGGTTTCGACAGTTGGGATACTCCGTCGATAACGCCCTGGAGCGGCGATGTCGAGGAACGTCTGGCCGGCGATCTGATCGGAGCCATACAACTATATTCCAAATGGTTCGGTCGGCCGCCGCACGACACGATGGTAGCCTCGGAGGCTCTTGGTCAGAATTTTGCCGGAGTCAGCTATCCGGGGTTTGTGCAACTCGATTTCGCCTTCAGTCATCGCTCGGATCCGTACGGCCTCGACAAAATGGTGCGAGCGCACGAAGTCGCTCACGAATGGTGGGCGCAGTCAATCGGGACCGAGACATATCACGACGGCTGGCTCTCTGAAGGATTCGCCATGTATTCCAGCATGATGTACTTACAGGCGACGATGGGCAACAAGCAGTTCGAATACTGGCTGAATGAATATCGCAAACAGGTCATGTCGCTGAACAAGTTTCTGTTGAAGGATCGGAACGAAGCCGGTCCGATTGCGCTCGGCCGGCGCACTCTCTCTTCGAAGACGTATCGTGAAAACGACTACAATCTGATCGTCTACGAGAAGGGGGCGCTGGTGCTTCACATGCTTCGGTATCTGCTGATGGATCTGACTACGGGAAACGAAGACCGCTTTATGGATATGATGAAGGATTATTACGCGACGTTTAAAGGGAAAAACGTCAATACCCAGGAGTTCAAGCAGATTGTCGAAAAGCACTTCGGCGAAGATATGACCTGGTTTTTCGATCAGTGGGTGTTCGAGAGCGCCGTCCCGACCTACGATTTCGACTACAAATTCAAGCCGCGCGCGGACAAGGGATACGATATCACGTTCACGATCAAACAGAAGGACGTGCCGGATTCATTTAAGATGTATGTTCCGGTCGAAATTGAGGCTGAGAGCGGCCAGCACACGTATATTCGCGCGCTGGTCGACAAACCGATTGTCACCGATACGGTGGCGGTACTGGGGAGACCGAAAAAAGTCAGGCTGAATCCGTTCCTTGCGGTGCTGGCGAATGTGAATCAATAACCCGCAGCGCTCGTGTTTCTGGGCGCTTGCGGTCAAGTCACGATTACGTATATTGTTCTCACACTCATGTGAAAGATATAACAAGCAGGAGACTGTCATGGAATATCGTACTGAATCCGATTCGATGGGAGAAATCAAGGTACGCGCCGACCGCTATTGGGGCGCCCAGACCGAACGCTCACTGTTTCATTTCAAAATCGGCGGCGAGAGAATGCCGCGCGAAATCATCCGGGCCATGGGGATTTTGAAGAAGGCTGCGGCGATGGTGAACATGGAAGTCGGCCTACTGCCCAAAGACAAAGGGGACCTTATTGTCAAGGCGGCGGACGAAGTAATCGAAGGTAAGCTCGATGAGCATTTTCCGCTAGTGGTCTGGCAGACCGGGTCCGGCACGCAGAGCAACATGAACGCCAACGAAGTGATTTCCAACCGGGCAATTGAAATGGCGGGCGGCGTGATGGGCTCCAA
>DATKJY010000308.1:0-2539 GCA_035543175.1 Candidatus Acidiferrum sp. | reverse complement strand
CGGCTACTCTGTCGAAATCACTCCCGACGGCGGTTTCCTATTTGCCGGAGCAACCGCATCCTACGGCTTGGGCTATTACGACGCTTACCTCGTCAAAACAGACGTCAGCGGGCTGGTTGAATGGGAGTATACCTACGGCGGGACACTCGATGACCGCGCGTATGCGTTGAGCATGACCTCGGATGGCGGATATTTGATGGTCGGAACCACTGAGTCGTTCGGCGCCGGCAGCGCCGACCTGTATGCTGTTAAAGTCGACCCGATGGGCGAAGTTATCTGGAGCCAGACTTTCGGCGGCTCCCAATCAGACAACTGCCGAGCCGTCGTGAAGAACCGCGCCGGTCAGTTTGTCCTTGTCGGCTGCACGTATTCATATTCGGCCGGCGGTTCTGATCTATACCTTGTCACGATGAGCGGCGATCAGGCGACTCCGGTGGTGGATCCATGGCCAAATCTGCCCGACGGATATGAACTATCACAAAACTATCCTAATCCGTTTAATCTCTCGACTCGAATAGAATATTCAGTGCCTCGCTCCGGCTCGGTGAATCTGACGATCTTCAACTTGCTCGGGCAAGTAGTGAAAGAATGGCAGTTCCGCCAGGTTCCTCAGGGTACACATAGTATTGACTGGGATGGTCGCACTGAGTCAGGAGAGGTGGCGGCTACCGGCGTCTATTTCTATCGCATTGAGGCCGGAGACTTTACGGCCAGCCGGAAAATGTTGTTGATGAAGTAGGCCCGCGACCGTATCTTTACACCCCGACAGATGGGTATATTCTGGCGGTGAAAGACCGACGCTCTGTCGGTCTTTCATTTTTTGGGATGTAAGCAAACGGCACATACTTCTTGCATGAAGGAGAATCAAATGACGAAACGGATGTACCTGGGCGCGATCGTTGCTCTTGTTGCTGCGACGATTCTGGCGGCGCTGCCCGCCCAGGTTGCGGCAGAAGATTTCCTGCGCAATGTCACGCACATGGACGGGTTTGAAGTCATGGGCAACAAGCAACCGGCCCGCGACGACACTACCAGCTTCTGGATCGGCACTGACCGCATGGCGATGGTGAAGGGCGGGAAGGTGGCAGCCTTGCTCGATGCCAAAGGCGGCCTGCTGTACGTTTTTGACAACGCCAACAACCAGTACTCGAGCATCAAGATTTCTGATATAAGCGCCACCGTAGATTCTATCAGTGCGGCGGCCAACTCGAATGATACGACCGAGGAAGGACAGCAGAAGAAAATGATCGCCAACATGATGGCGAGTACCAAGGTGACGGTGACGCCTACTCAGGAAACCAAGAAAATCCGCAACTGGACCGCCCGGAAGTATCTCATCGATCAGTCTATGCCCATGATCGACACCAAAATCACTGCCTGGACTACCAAAGACATTAAGATTGATTACACTCAGATCCAGCTACTGACCAACGCTTTCAAGGCCAGTACTCCCGGATTCGGCAAAGTGCTGGAGGAGTTCAAGAAAATAAACGGACTGCCGGTCTCAATTACTTCCGAATCAGCGGTGATGGGGCAGACTGTGAAAACGACCACGGACCTCATCGAATACGCGCAGAAACCGGCTCCGAAAGGGATATTCGAAATTCCCACCGGGTACAAGCAGGTTGAATCCCTGCCGATGAACATGCGCGGGATGTAATTCACTCGCGCGATGATTATGTGTAAGCCGGGAGCGTGTGGCTCCCGGCTTTTTTCATTTCAATAATATCATCTTCCGCGAGATCGCGACGTTGTCATACCGGAGGCGATAGAGATATACGCCGGATGCAAGCGACACTCCTCTGCCATCAGTCCCATTCCATATAACGCTGTAGCGACCGGCCGGCCTGCTGTCATCTACGGGCACACCAACACGCTGACCCAACATGTTGAATATCTCCAGCGTCACCCTACCCCCGCGCGGGAGTTCAAAGATGATCCGCGTCGCGGCATTGAACGGATTTGGATAGTTTTGATGAACGGTCAGGCGCTCCGGCAAGGTGGGAGTCGGATTGTCGGTGATATCGGTAGGAGTTTGCGCCAGCAAATAATCCACAAGCCCGCGGGCCTCGTCGGGATGCAGGTACCACAGATGGAATCCGTAGAGATAGGTCTCAGTCCCGTTCGTTACTGTTCGAACGCCCACCGGCCGCCCTTCTTCCAGTGAGCTTCCCGGGTGCTGCGACTTGAATATGTGCGTCACCTCTCCGCGTGCGTTGGCGACAAACGAAGACACGATGGGAGGAGCGTCGGAAGGCCAGACAGTTGTCAGCCTGCTCGTGAACGGATTCCGCGATCGGTCAAAATACAGGCCGGGTGTCGAAGGCACGATCGCTTCAGCGTGGTCGAAACCCAGCAGCGTGTCCGACGTCGGCACCCCGCCATTGAGGGCGTACATGCCGATGCCGGCGATAAATGAAGAGTCGATGCCGAAAAATCGCCGCGTGAATTCGTGCCTGCCGGCATACATTCGCGGTTTCGTATTAGAGGAAAATTGCGTAGACATGCCGACAAACGACCCGAAATATGCGATGCGTCC
>DATKJY010000307.1:0-3104 GCA_035543175.1 Candidatus Acidiferrum sp. | reverse complement strand
AAGTCATGGAAACACTCTCACAGCTTTACCACCCGTACGAGTGGCCGGTCATGCGACTGGTTGACTGCTACAGCGGGATGGAGTTCCCCATGCTCGTGCAGATCGGGGGAGATGGTTCCTCGCCGGGCTTCCACGTCGTCGTCTACCACGAAATCGCTCACAACTGGTTCATGGGTCAGGTAGGCTCAAATCAAACAGATCGCCCGTTTCTCGACGAAGGTTTCACTACGCACGCCGAGCATGTCGTTATGGAAAAATATCTCGGTCGCAAAGGGAATATGGATGAGTTCGAAACCTGGTACGCTCGTAAATTCGCGCCGCACGAGGAAGACCGCGATGTCCGCGGCTTTATGCCGCTGTTCCTAATGATGTATGAGGGGTACGACAAGCCGATGGTTTTCTCATACGATCAGGGCGAAGAATATTTCCCGTACCGTGTCTCGGCCTACTACAAGACCGCTGCGATGCATTACGCCCTGCGCTCGATTCTTGGTGACTCCGCCTATTTCGCCGCCATGCGCCAGTATTGCAAGGATTGGTTCTTTAAGCATCCGTACGAAGATGACTTCGCCGCGTCGATGAAAGCCGCCACTCATCTTGAACTCACGCCCTATTTCGATCAGTGGTTCTATAGCCGAAGCCGCCTCGATTACGCTTTCGGCGGCCTTACAACGACGCACACACCTCAGGGCTACGAGCATCGCATTACCATCAAGAACAAGGGAAGGTTCGTGTCTCCGATCGATGTCGCTGTCGTCTTCGAACAGGGCGACACTACGATTTACACCATTCCCCCCGAAGGCATGGAGTACGCCAAACCCAACTGCGTGCTGCTTCCCGTCTGGAATCAGTTCCGACGTTTTGACGAGGAGTATGCGTTCACAATCCGCGCGCAGCGCAGGATAAAGAAGGTTGTCATCGATCCCAACAACCTCCTCCTCGACGTCGACCGCATGAACAACGCCTCCGGATATTTCCCTCCGACAGAAATTCGCCTCGACAACATGAAATATGACAACACGCTGGTCGACAAATATGCCTTGCGACTCCGCCCCGATCTCTGGTATGATGATCCAAACGGGGCGCAGATCGGCTTCCATGCCCACGGCGCCTATCTGGCGCAGGATTCCGTGTCCCTCGATGCCCGCATTGGTACCAAATCCGGCCTGCCATCCATCAACTACAGGTTTGCCATACCGTTGGTTAAGGCCAACGCAGGCCCCGTGCTTATTGGGCATGCTGTCAGGTCCGATTATCGCGCCTTCAGTTCGCTGGCGTTCGAACGAATTTTCAAGCCATTATACTCCCTCCCTGATAATCAATACGTACGCTTCGAAGTGAATTGTCTCAACGTCGGCGGTGACCAGCTTGACCGCCAGAGCCCTATCACAGGCAAACAAACCAAGTATCTGCCCTATCCGTATTGGGACGCAGGTTTTTCAATTCAATTCGCGGTCAAGGCCGGCGCCCTGTGGACATTCCACTACGGAAGCTTCGCCGTTTCTTCCTCGAACCTTGTTGGCTCGAGCAATATCACTGACATCGGTGGCAGCTGGGGTGAGACCAATAACCGCGCCGAGTTGAATCTGACTCGCAACCAGAAGACTCGCCTGCACCTGTCCGCCGAGATTCTCAGCCAGTCCGGCGAACCACCCGCGCAGTTCCTGTACGACCTCAGCCGCGTGCAGCCCTATCGCGCCTTTGTCGAATCGCAGGTTTTCCGCACGCCGGGCACGTATCCCGACAAATGGAGCACCTGGTTCTATCCGGCCGACTCCCGCGTGCGCGGCTACCAGGAGCGTTTCATTCCGCTCATGCGCTCGGTGGGCGGCTCCATCGAAGTTACTCCGCCGGACTTGCTTCCATATTCATGGTTTGGGAAAATCCCGCTCATCGGTAAATTCCTTTCCAAAATCGACCAATCCTTCTTCTGCGACGCCGCCTCTGTCTCCATGAAAGGGAAGCAGTCAATCTATCAACCTATGATCGCGGACAACAATGTTCTCGATTCCACCGGCGGCACTTTCTTCATGTCTGCCGGCATATCGTTTAGCGCTCCGCCCGTCTGGTCGAACCACCACATCCGCCTTGATTTCCCCCTCTATCTGAATAAACCCGCTGCCGGCGACAAGGAATTCGCCTTCCGTGCCTCGGTCGCCTGGATTCTGCCACTGGCACGTTGAGAGGCCAAGATGTCCTTTGTTGTCAAAGCCACCACCGACGAAGATCAAGACTACATTTGCGAAATCTTCAACGAATGGGGCGCCGATTTCGTGGTCACCAACGGTCGCAAGACTTACTATCGTGACGTTTCCGGATTCTATGTCGAAGATGAGTCTGGCGAGCGCATCGGCCTGATTACCTACCAAATGAATACCGGCGAGTGTGAGATTGTGACATTGAACAGTTCGATGCGCCAGTTCGGCATCGGCTCCGCCTTGATTGCCGCCGTCATCGAGATTGCCCGCGCCGAACGTTGCCGTCGAGTTTGGCTCATCACCACCAACGACAACGTAAACGCCATACGGTTCTATCAGTTACTCGGTTTCAGCTTTGCCGCGCTGCGTGTCGGCGCTATCGAGCATTCCCGCCGCCTCAAGCCATCGATTCCGCTCACCGGCCGCCACGGCATTCCGATACGCGACGAGCTCGAATTCGAATTTCCCCTTTGACGGCACTTCACATTTATCAGAATGTTCTTGAAGATACCTCCGGGCGTGCCTATTTTCGTGTGCGGGCAGAGTACCGACTTGAACCAGTTGCAAAAAAATGTCAGCCCGCTCCTGAACGCACGTCGGTTCTGTGGTAATGTGATATGAAATACGCCGGATTCGTCCATCTGCATACTCACAGCCAGTATTCGCTGCTCGATGGCGCTTGCCGCCTCGACGACGTCATCGAGCTGGCCAAGCGATTCAAGATGCCCGCCGTCGCCGTCACCGATCATGGCAATATGTTCGGGGCGATCGAGTTCTACAAAAAGGCCGTCAAGGCCGGCATCAAGCCGATCATTGGCATGGAAGCCTACGTCACCACCGGCAGCCGCCTTGATCGCAAATCTTCGGGCGCCTACCCCGCCGGCGGCTTCCACATGATCTTGCTCG
>DATKJY010000306.1:0-3671 GCA_035543175.1 Candidatus Acidiferrum sp. | reverse complement strand
AAACCAGGATCAATAGTAGGACGGTGAAACAAACGCCGACCACAAAGCCGTATTTGAACGTGTTAAAACGCGCAAAGTAGGATCGTTTAGGCTTCTTGATTGAGGTCAGATCAGATTGACAGTGTTTGCACTTGGTGGCCTCGGCCTGGATCGGCTCTCTGCAGTAGGGGCAAACCCCCATCGTTTTGGCGACACTCATGCGACAAGATTCGGTGGAGCTCGATCCTAAATCAACAAAAACCGTCAGAGACGAATTCAAGGGAAATGTGCAATGTCGACGGCGCGACCGACTACTTTCGCTCAGTCTCGCCATTAGGCGCGACTCCGAATCCAATAGTCTTGGCGTTCTGATTCGGGCCGCCGTGGATCTTGATTTCGCCGAACTGCGTCTCGAACTGCTTGAGATTTTCTTCGAGGGCCCGCTCCAGCAGCTTGGCATGCATCGGTGTCATGATAATTCGGGCCAGGACTCGCGCTTTCGGCGTTCGCGGCATGATACGAGAGAAATCGATTACGATCTCGGTCGGCGAATGCGTGATCATCGCCAGATTGGCGTAAATACCCTCGGCCTCTTTTTCGCCCAGCTCTATATTAATCTGCTGTTGCGGTTGCCCTTCCATCGCTCCATCCTCTCGCTTTAGCTACTTCGATTTCTCCACTTGTACGGCTGGTGACAGTTTACTATATTCCGCTCCCAAGTCAATCGAATTGTTAATCAGGAGTTGCGGCACGGGACATCGGCCGCGAGGTTTACTGACAATGCTCGTTAAATCGGAACGAATGGACTCGATCCTTGGGGCTTTCGGCCGCTCGTCGGTGCTCATCCTCGGCGACATCATGCTCGATGAGTACTTGTTGGGGTCGGTGACCCGCATTTCGCCCGAAGCCCCCGTGCCTGTGGTCGAAATCAACAACACCCGCTTGCTGCTTGGCGGGGCGGCTAATGTCGCGGCCAATATCCAGGCGTTGGGAGATGAGGCTATCCTCCTCGGAGCTGTCGGGGAGGACGAAGCTGCCATCAAGTTGTCCCAGTTGCTCAAGGACAAAGGAATATCCCGGGATTTCCTCGTTAACGATATCAGCCGCCAGACGACCATCAAAACCCGGATTATTGCGCACAGCCAGCAGGTGGTGCGCGCCGATCGCGAAAACACCCATGAGCTGGACCCCGCTATTGAACAGCATGTGATGGCCCGATTTCTTTCGGTCGTTCCGAGAATCAAAGCGGTGATCATTTCTGACTACGGCAAAGGCGTCATTACACGATCATTGCTGGAGAAAGTCATCAAGGTCTGTCTGGAGAAAAACATCTTCGTGGCCGTCGATCCGAAAGAAACTCATTTCCTGAACTACACGAAAGTCTCGTTGATCACGCCGAATCATCACGAGGCCGGGTTTGCGTACGGTCGTCGCATCCACAATGAAAAAGACCTGCTCGAAGTCGGCCGGGGCCTTCTCGAAAAACTCCAGGCGAAAGCTATCCTGATCACGCGCGGTCCGCAGGGGATGAGCTTGTTTCAGCGCGATGCCGAGCCAACGCATATCCCGACCTTTGCGCGACAGGTATACGACGTCACTGGCGCCGGCGACACGGTTATCGCGACGTTTGTGTCCGCTGTGTGTGCGGGCGCCGACATGATTGAGGCCGCCGTCATTGCCAACGCTGCTGCCGGATACACGGTCGGCGAGATTGGCACGGCAACCATCACGGCGCCGCAACTTCATCTCGAAGTTAAACGAAATATCCATAACGGAAATTTGAAGATCCCGGCCGCCGGCAAGTAGCGTCCGGCGCCGTCGACTTCATATCGGCACCAGTTCGTCATGAAAAACTTGATTAGCCGATCGCACGCAAGCGCGCTCCGTGCTCGTCTCAAGTCACGGAGTAAGCAGATTGTTTTCACTAACGGAGTCTTTGATATTCTTCATCGCGGCCATGTCGATTATCTGGCCAAAGCCAAATCCGATGGTGACTTTCTTATTGTCGGACTCAACAGCGACGCCGGCGTGCGACGCATCAAAGGCAAATCGCGACCATTACAAAATCAGGCTGACCGCGCTGCCATTCTTTTGGCTCTTAAATCTGTCGATTATGTCGTCATCTTCAGCGAAGACACTCCCGATAAACTCATTCGTGCCATCAAACCCGATGTGCTCGTTAAGGGCGCCGATTATCGCGAGTCCGAGATTGTGGGCGCCGCATTCGTGAAATCCTATGGCGGCGAAGTCAGACGCGTGCGATTGACCCAGGGACGGTCCACTTCCTCAATTATCAGAAAACTTGGTCCGACCTCAGTACTCCCTTCGTAGACATCGCTTGCGCGGCACGTCATCGATTCGTTACCTTTGTCACTATGCAGGACGATCCCAATTCGCAGTTGGAGCAGATTACCGACTCGCTGCACGCGCGCGGCTATTGGCCGGCGCTTGCGGCACGAGCTCTGGCGGACAAAAAATACTCCACGGCCGTTGAGTTGTGTAAGAATCATTTGTCCGAAGAACCGCACTGCATCTCCGGGCGGCTCATTTATGCGACCGCTCTCTATCAGGCCGGTCAAACAGAGGCGGCGTCCGACCAGTATTATCAGGTGCTGGCGAGGGATCCGGAGAATATCGTGGCCTTGAAGTATCTCAGTGACATTGCGTTCGCCGCCGGCGACGAAATGTCTGCGATGTCCGGTTACAAAAAGATCCTCGAGATAGATCCTTTCTGCTGCGGCATTCGCTGTGAACTGACTCCGAAACCGAGCGAATCGAGCCGCACCATCACCCTCACACGGGGCGAAGAGCAAGCTGGCGCGTCCAGCGTTCCGCCCGCCCGCGAGATACCATTCTATACCGAAACCATGGCCGATTTGTATCTGGCGCAGGGATACCCCAGACTGGCGGCCGCAGTGTATACCTCGCTCATTGAGAAAAACAAGCACCCTCGGCTCCTGGACAAGCTGGCCCGGGCCGAGAGTAAACTTAAAGAGAAAAGGACGGTCGAACATGTCCGCGAAACGGATTAACGCGCTAAAGAAAAAAATTCAGTCCGAACATCTCGACGCCATGCTGATCACCAGCATGCCGCAGATCCGCTATCTCACCGGGTTCTCGGGCGACACCGCCCTGTTGGTGCTCACCCGCACTGCAGCCGAAATGCTCACGGATTTTCGCTTTATCGATCAGGCGAAACAGCAGGTCAAGGGGGCGAAAGTCACGATCATTAAGGGTTCTGCTTTCGCCGGCCTGAAGGATGTCTCGGCGCTCAAGCCGCGCAATATCCGGCTCGGCTTCACCGGCGAGCATCTCACTGTAAGTGTGAAGGATGTTATCAGCAAAGCGCTGCCCGACGCGCTGCTCGTCAATGCCGATGCTGCTCTGGCCGAACTGGCCTGGATTAAGGACGCGGAAGAGCAGGCCAATATTCGGAAAGCAGTCGCCATCGGCGACTTGGCCTTCGAGCGCATACTGAATCTGGTCAAGCCGGGGGTGCGCGAGCGCGAACTGGCCGCCGAGTTGGAATATCAGATGATGATGCTCGGCTCTGAAAAACCGGCGTTCGACACGATCGTCTGCTCCGGATATCGTTCGGCCATGCCGCATGGTGTCGCCTCCGACAAGAAACTCGAGAAGGGGGATTTCGTGACATTTGATTTCGGCGCGACCGTCAACGGATTTGTCTCGGA
>DATKJY010000305.1:0-3022 GCA_035543175.1 Candidatus Acidiferrum sp. | reverse complement strand
CATCGCCCAGGCTAAAGCAAAATTGGAATCGAGCGCGACTGCCCGCTGGTACATCTGGACCGCCGACTGAATGTCGGCTTGCTCCCAGGTGCGATAGAAATAGTCGTTGCCGCGAAGATAGAAATCGTAGGCATCCAGATTGTCGGTCGGCTTCGCTTTCAGCGAGGCGCGGTCATTACGTCCGATTGTGACTTGCAGCGCGCGCGTGACATCGGTGGCAACTTCGGACTGCAGCGCGAAGAGCTTCTCCAGATTGCGCTCGTAAGTTTCATCCCAGATATCGGCGCGCTCACCGACTCGAATCAGCGCCGTGTTGATTTTGATCCGGTTTGGCGTTTGCGATTTGTCCCAATGAATGCTTCCGGTAAGCAGGTATCCTGCGCCCAACTCCATGCCGATTTCGTCGGGCGTCTTGTCGCTGTGTTTATAGAGCATGGAGCTGGAGCGTGAGATCACCCCCAACCCGCTGAATTTGGCCAGGTGCTGGGTGATGGCATCGGTCATACCGTCGGCGAAATACTCATCCTCCGCCGGTCCCATATTCTGAAATGGCAGCACCGCGATCATCTTACGCTCCGTCACCGGCGCCGGCGCATGACTAAGCTTCAGCATCGTGGGCAGTCCGATACCGAGTCCGAGCGCCACAATTATCAAAGCCACCGTGTACCAGAGGCGTCTGGTGAGCCAGTCCCGTGATGATGTCGTCGGGGTCTTCGTGGCCAATGGTTTCGACAGGTCGTCAAGCGCGTCTCGAATCTCCGATGCCGACCCAAACCGCTGATGGGGGTCCTTTTCCAGCAGTCTGTTGACAATGATATCCAGTTGAGAAGGAACTTCGGGGCGGATTGTCGATGGCGCCGGCGGAATCTCGTTGACGATGGCATAGAGAATCGAGGCATCGTATTCACCGCCGAATGGAAGTCTACCCGTCAGCATCTGGTACATGAGCACGCCGAGAGAGAAGAGATCGGACGCGACTGTTGCCGCTTCTCCCTTCACTTGCTCCGGTGACACATACGCGGTGGTGCCGGGGGTGGTGCCGGACTGGGTGACTTTGGGGTCCTTTTCGGAGCGTGCCAGACCGAAATCGAGTATTCTCGCACGGCCGTTCGTATCGATCATGATATTGGCGGGCTTGATATCTCGGTGAATAAGCCCCTTGCGATGTGCCTCCGCCAATCCTTCGCAAATCTGCGATGCGATTGACACAACCTGATGAATATCCATCCCGGTTTCCGGAATCATCTCGCGAAGCGTTTTCCCTTCGACCAATTCCATCGCGATGTACGGACGACCTCGATATTCACCCACTTCGTAGACGGTAATGATGTTTGGGTGATTCAACGCGGCTGCCGCCCGCGCCTCGCGAATGAAACGAGCACGGGAGTTCTCGTCGGTGAGGTAGGCGCCGGCCAGGAATTTGAGGGCAACCTTTCGGTTGAGGAAGGTATCCTCCGCCAGACAGACGTCACCCATTCCACCTGAGCCGAGGCAGGTCACAATGCGATACTGGTTGACCATCGCGCCCGGCGCCAGACCTTCGGGCATAGGATAGATTTCACCAGCGTGCACGTGACTCCTCGATGAGAGCTAAGCTATTTCGCGAAATTCGAATTCTCGGGATGTCCCACCTCAAGATACGCTACGGTCGTCCAACGCCAAACGACAAAAACTGGACTGGGTAGTCGCTGTCAGAGTTGGTTAGGCGCTACCTATGTTCTATTGCGTGTGACATCTCGCGATATGCGGCGTAACCATCATACAAACAACAGGTTAGAGGCGTTGCTGTAGGCCGTAAACATGCTTGTGGAGGGGCACCAATAAAACAGGATGCACTTTGGGCGGAGCTAATTAGAGAGGTTTGACGTGAGAAGAATGTTGAGCGCCTGGTTTGCCAGTGTCGATCTCTTTCTGATCGAAGAGCTGGACAGGCGGATCAGGCTCCGGTACTTCGCGCAGTATCTCTCGCTGCCTGTGGTCCCGCCAGGCGCTTGACGATGATCATGGTGAGATCATCGAACACGTGGTCCGGCGACGCAAACGCTGTCACCGCGGCATAGATGGCGTCGGCAATTAGCTGAGCACCGCGATCGCGGTTGGCCATCACCACCTGCACGAGTCGATCAGGGCCGAACTCGACACCCTCTGAATTGAATACCTCTGTGACCCCATCGGTGTAGAATACGAGAATATCTCCCGGCAAGATTACGAGTGCGCGTTCTTCATAGGCCGAGTCAGCAGCCACGCCGAGCACCGGTCCGCCCTCTCTAAGAAACTCAACTTCGTCGTTCGCCCGAAGCAACAGCGGCGGGTTGTGGCCGCAGTTGGAGAACGTGAAGATATGATTGCGCGAATCGAGCACGCCATAAACCCCGGTGACATAGTTGCCGGATTCGAGTGACTCAAACAGCAGCGAATTGACTTTCTGGCAGATCGTGCGGATGGAATAGTTGTTTCGAATCTCCGCGATCAGCGATGCCCGGTAGGACGCCATGATTAGCGCCGCCGGAATTCCCTTGCCGGAAACATCGGCAATCGCTATGCCCGTATGGTGCGCCACTATCCGAATAAAATCATAGTAATCGCCGCCCACCTGTCCCGAAGGGATATTGCGTCCGGAAACGTCGTATCCTGAAATCCATGACCGCGGATCCTGTTGGGGCAAAAAGCTCCGCTGAATTTCACGGGCGATATTGAGCTGTTCCTCGAGTTTTTTGCTGGCCAGTGATTGTTCGTGCAGCCGCGCCCGTTCCAGCTAAATCGCCGCCTGCGTGGCAAACGCCGATATAAGCGACTGCGAGCGGCCATCGTACGCGTTGGTCTGGTCGGATTCGAGATTGATGACGCCGATTAAGCGATTATCAATTTTGATCGGAACGACAATTTCGCTCTTGGTCGATGGGTGCGCGTCGATATACCGGTCATCGCGGGCGACGTCGTGCACGATCACCGGCTCGCCGGTCGTGGCAACATGCCCGATCAACCCCTGACCGATTTTCAACTGCTGCTTTTCATCATATTG
>DATKJY010000304.1:0-3047 GCA_035543175.1 Candidatus Acidiferrum sp. | reverse complement strand
TCGTTTATACTTGCCGCAATTGCACTCCCAGTCCTTGACCGGACCGAAAATACGCTCGCAGAACAAGCCGTCGCGCTCCGGTTTGAACGAACGGTAGTTGATCGTTTCCGGCTTGGTGACTTCACCATAGGACCATGACAGAATGGTCTCAGGCGACGCTATCTGTATCTGAATCGCCGCGAAATCCGCAGGTTTCTTTTGCGGAATTGCATTTTTCGCCAGTACATCGACCACGGCTTACTCCTTTGTCCCAGACACTACCCGATCGATCGGGCGGCGCGCCCAGCGCCGCCCCGACGGGTTACTTCTCAAGCAGCTTCACATCCAGGCCCAGCGCCTGAAGCTCCTTCACCAAAACATTAAACGCCTCGGGATACCCCGGCTCAGGCGGATTCTCGCCCTTGACGATAGCCTCGTAAATCCGGCTTCGGCCCGTGACATCGTCGGACTTCACCGTGAGCATCTCCTGCAGCGTGTACGCGGCACCGTAGGCTTCCAGCGCCCAGACTTCCATTTCGCCGAACCGCTGGCCGCCGAACTGGGCTTTACCACCCAACGGCTGCTGCGTCACCAGCGAATAGGGCCCGATCGAACGAGCGTGAATCTTGTCGTCGACCAGGTGCGACAGCTTCAGCATGTACATGTAGCCGACCGTCACCGGATTGTCGAACGCATCGCCGGTATAGCCGTCGTATAGCGTGATCTTGCCGTTCTCGGGCAACTCAGCGGCGCGAAGCTTGCCACGAATCTCTTCGACCGTGGCGCCATCGAATACCGGAGTAGCCACATACTCACCGAGCTTTTTCGACGCCCAGCCCAGATGTGTTTCGAGAATCTGCCCCACGTTCATACGCGAAGGCACGCCGAGCGGATTCAGCACGATGTCCACCGGGATTCCGTTGGACATGAACGGCATGTCCTCGATCGGCACGATTTTCGACACGACGCCCTTGTTACCGTGACGTCCGGCCATCTTGTCGCCGACTGCAATCTTCCGGCGGATGGCGATCGTGACCTTCACCAGTTGCTTGACGCCGGGCGGAAGCTCGGCGCCGCGCTGGATCTTGTCGACCTCGATATCCATCTCGGCCTTCTTGGCCTTGATGAGCTCGGCAGCCTCGTTGATGATGCTGTCGACATGCTTGTTCACCGAATTCTCCGAGCAGTATCCTTCGGGGGCTACCGCGTTGTCGACGTCGAACGTCTCGAAAAAGTCGGCTTTGTATTTATGACCGGCACGGATGAGAATCGAATTGTCCACCACCGAACGAACAGTATTCGAAGTCTGACCTTCGAGCAACTCGCCGAGGCGTTTGTTGCGCATCGCGGAGATGTCGATGATCTTTTTGTTGTACAGCCGTTTGACGGCGGCAATCTCGTTCTTTTCCTGCTTCTTGGCCTCTTCGGTGCGCTCCTTACGGGAGAATACGCGCGTTTTGATGACCACACCCTTCATGCCGGGCGGCGCCTTCAAAGAGGCATCCCGTACGTCGCCCGCCTTCTCCCCGAAGATGGCTCTTAGGAGCCGTTCCTCCGGCGACAGCTCGGTCTCGCCTTTGGGCGTGACTTTGCCCACCAGAATATCACCCGCCTCGACTTCTGCGCCGGCACGGACAATACCCTGTTCATCGAGATTCAAGAGCGCCTCTTCCGAGACATTCGGAATCTCGCGCGTGATCTCTTCGGCGCCGCGCTTGGTGTCGCGGACCTGAAGTTCGAATACTTCGATATGAATCGAAGTAAAAATATCTTCATGCACGAGTCTCTCGGACAGGATGATGGCGTCTTCGTAGTTGTATCCGCGCCACGGGATAAACGCCGTCAGCGCATTGTAGCCGAGCGCCAATTCGCCGCGGTCGACCGCCGGGCCGTCCGCCAACGTGTCACCCTCTTTTACTTCGTCACCGAGCTTGACCACCGGTTTGTAGTTAATGCACGTGTCCTGGTTGGAGCGGCGGAACTTGGTCAGTGGATATTCATCATCCTCGATGTATCCCAACGAACCTGCCTTGACGCGGACATTAGGTCGGACCACGACGCGCTCGCCGTCGACATAGGCGATCGTACCGGGACGACGCGCCCGCACGACTACACCGGCATCCACCGCCACCTTGCGTTCCATGCCGGTACCGATAATCGGAGCCTCAGTCTTGAGTAACGGTACCGCCTGACGCTGCATGTTTGAACCCATCAAGGCGCGGTTGGCGTCGTCGTGTTCGAGGAAGGGCACCAGTGAAGCGGCCACCGAGACGATTTGACGCGGCGACACGTCCATGTACTGAACTTCTTCCGCTTTTATAAGCGGATAGTCGGAACGACGGCGCGCCACCACAGATTCATTGACGAACCGGCCGTTTTTGTCCAACGGTTCATTCGACTGCGCGATGTAGTATTTGTCTTCCTGATCGGCCGATAGATAATCTACCTGCTCCGAGACTTTACCGTTGACCACTTTGCGATACGGCGTCTCGAGGAAGCCGTATTTGTTGATGCGCGCAAAGGTCGCCATCGAAGTTATCAGACCAATATTTGGACCTTCCGGCGTCTCAATCGGGCACATGCGCCCATAGTGTGTGTGATGCACGTCGCGGACTTCGAATCCGGCACGCTCCCGTGTCAAACCGCCCGGACCCAGGGCCGACAGACGGCGCTTGTGGGTCAACTCCGACAGCGGGTTGGTCTGATCCATGAACTGCGACAACTGCGATGACCCGAAGAACGTCTCGATAACCGATGACACTGTACGGGCGTTGACCAGTAACTGCGGGGTAACGTTCTCCTGATCTTTCAGCGACAATCGCTCGCGAATCGTCCTAGCAATTCGCGACAGACCGACCGAAAACAGGTTGGCCAGAAGTTCACCGACCGTGCGAGCCCGACGATTACCAAGATGATCGATATCATCGGTGAACCCGACGTCACTTCGCAGGCCAATTAGATACTTCGCAATGGCGATAAAATCGCCGGGATCGAATACCGTCTTCTCCAGCGGGACGGTCAGCCCCAAACGCTGGTTAATCATATGACGGCCGACCTCACCGAGGTCA
>DATKJY010000303.1:0-2760 GCA_035543175.1 Candidatus Acidiferrum sp. | reverse complement strand
GTGACGGCGAATTACAAGATGAGTTTTGACCGGGTTCGGTCCAATCTGGACGGCATTGATGGATGGATTTTGGTTCTCGACACCAAGGGGGTCAATGTATGGTGCGCGGCGGGGAAGGGGACATTCGGGACCGCAGAGTTGCTGAGGCGGATTGAGATAACACGGCTTAAGGAAGTAGTGTCACATCGAAGGTTGATAGTGCCGCAACTTGGCGCGACGGGAGTTAGCGCACATAAGGTGCGAGAGGGGTGTGGTTTTCACGTGTTTTATGGGCCGATCCGAGCCTCGGATATTCCCGCTTATTTGAGAGCGCACATGAAGGCAACTTCGGATATGAGACGGGTGACCTTCACGCTGAAAGAGCGGAGCATTCTCATTCCCGTGGATATGGTCGGGAATCTGAGATATGCCATCCCAGTCGCCGCGGGCGTACTGGTATTGTCAGGTGTCGGGCGCGACATCTACTCGCTTAATCGGGTAGGGCAGTACGGAATTCTTAGCGCGATATTGGTTATTATAGCTGCGCTATGTGGAGCGGTTCTTCCAGCGCTGCTTTTGCCCTGGTTGCCGGGGCGGGCGTTTTCGGTGAAAGGGGCGTTTGCCGGGCTCCTTCCAGCGATCGGTGCAGCAATACTTGGATTGTATCGTCCGGATTTCTTCAGTAACTGGTGGAGTGGCGTGAGCTGGTTGCTGATATTCCCGGCGGTGAGCAGTTTTATCGGAATGAATTTTACGGGCAGTTCGACATATACGTCGCTCTCGGGCGTAAAGAAAGAAATGCGATTTGCATTGCCGGCGCAGATTAGTGTTGCGACGGGCGGATTGGTGTTGTGGATGATTGGGCTATACATATGAAAACGTTGTACCTGCCAAGTGTCGTTACGCTTGAATACGCCGCCGAGAAATGCAACGGCTGTGGGATGTGTGTTCAAGTGTGCCCGCACGCCGTCTTTGTAATGCAGAATAAGCGGGCGAAACTGGTCGACCGTGGCGCCTGCATGGAGTGCGGCGCCTGCGCGATGAACTGTCCGGAGGGGGCGATCAGCGTGCGGTCCGGAGTCGGTTGTGCGGCCGGGATTCTGACCGGGGCGTTGCGGGGGACGGAGCCGACCTGCGACTGCGGCGGCGGGTCGAAGTGCTGCTAGTGCTCTTTCCTTCTCGACATCAAGCACATTCATCTGCTATATTCCCATGGTTCCGTAATCCCATGATTAGATCGCACCCAAGAGATGTCCGGCTTCTGCGACGTGTTGTCAGAACTGAACCGCACGAGAAGAAGGTCCGGAACCGCATCGCCACGCTCGCCATCGTAGTAGTAGCCGTCATTGCGATGGTGACCATGTTTCGGGCGAGCGTGATTCTGGCGCTGGCGTTCGGTCCGGCTCTATTCCTGGCCTGGTACTATTACGATGCTGATCTCTATGAAAAGGAGCCGTTCTGGCTGCTGATGGTGGCATTTGCGGGGGGGATGGCGTCGGGGACAGTAGCCGGCCTGATAGAACCCTCCGTGCAAGCGGCTATTTACCGGCACGTCGAGTCACAGCACATTCAGATGTTTTGGGACTGCCTGATAACGGCCGGCGTGGTCGAGGAAGTATGCAAGTCACTGGCCTTCATGGTGCTGATATACCATGCCAAAGATTTCAATGAGCCGTTCGACGGTATCGTATACGCGGTGATGATCGGTCTCGGATTTGCCGCCGTCGAAAATGTGGGTCACCTGTTCTTTGCGTACAAGCAATCGGGAATGGAGGTAACTCTGTATCACGGTATAGGCAGAGGCTTGACCGCGACGCCGATGCATGCGTTTCTGGGTGTGATCATGGGGTATTTTTTCGGGCAGAGCAAATTTACGCACCGTGACGCGGACCGTTGGCCGCTCGTATTTCTGGGGTTAGGACTGGTCATCGTCCCGCACGGCCTGTACGATTTCTTTGTAGTCGCGTCACTGAAAGCCGGCCAGATGGGATTGGCGACTATGGTCCTGTTGACATGCTACTGGTTTTCCCGCGAGGCCATGAAGCGGCAATTGGCGAAGTCGCCGTTTGCTACGCGTCACGACGCCAGGGTCCTGGAACGGGACTGAGGGGCCTTGCAAGGGCCGGATCACGCATCTCGTCTTCCGGAGTGCCACCTCTAGCTTGACTTTCGCGATTCCCGGGGCGTGTATAATGTCAGAAGATTAATCAATCAAATGAGGCAGGCTATGAATCAGAAGGTAGTAGTCATAACCGGAGCGAGCAGTGGCATTGGGGCGGAACTAGCCCAGCAACTCGGCAAACAAGAACATCCAGTGGTGTTAGCAGCTCGGAGGGAAGCCGAATTGAAGGCGGTGGCCCGGGAATCCGGCGGCCAGGCACTCCCGGTCGTATGTGACGTGACCAAAAAAGGTGAGGTGGAGCGTCTTATGGAAACTGCGCTAAAGACATTTGGTCGGATTGACGTCTGGGTTAATAATGCCGGAAGGGGTATCAGTCGCGCAGTGCTCGAGTTGACCGATGAGGATGTTGACGAGATGGTGGCGGTCAACTTGAAGTCGGCCCTTTACGGCATGCAGGTGATTATCCCCTACTTCCAACAGCGGGGTGAGGGGCATCTGATAAATGTCTCATCGTTTCTCGGGCGTGTACCGCTGGCGAGTATTCGGTCGGTGTACAGCGCGGCCAAGGCGGCGTTGAATTCGCTGACGGCGAATCTTCGGATGGACCTGGCGCGGACGTATCCGGGAATCAAGGTCTCACTGGTCATGCCGGGAGTTGT
>DATKJY010000302.1:0-5004 GCA_035543175.1 Candidatus Acidiferrum sp. | reverse complement strand
ACCAACCCGCGCCGAGTTCTCGACAAGGTTCTCTTCAAGGATTGTCTGAACAGTCACGAGGGCTGCGGCCGCAGCGAGCGGATTGCCCCCATAGCTCGAAGAACTCCCGCTCGGATTGGCCCAGGGTTTGGAGAAAATGATTTCGTCGCGCGACATCACACCGGTCATCGGAAAGCCGCCGCCAAACCCTTTTCCAATGGTGATGATATCCGGCACGACATCTTCATGCTCGCAGGCAAACATCTTACCGGTCCGGCCGAACCCCGTGATCATCTCGTCGGCTATCAGCACCGCGCCGATTTCGTGCGCCAGGTCGAGCAATTGCTTCAGGTAGCCGGGCGGCGGAATCACGTTGCCGGCAGTGCCCTGAATCGGCTCGACCAGAATGGCCGCGACATCGTTGGTCGTTTCGAGTTGGATTTTCTTCCGAATGAAATCGACACACGCAAATTTGCAGTCCGGATGGGTCAAATTGAAAGGACAGTGTCGGCAATTCGCATAGGGCGTCGCATAGATGCCGGCTGGAAGCGGGCCGAGTTGATGCTTAAAATCTCCCGACAACATCCCAAGCACGCCCATGGTCTTACCGTGGAAGCCGCCCCAAAAACCGATGAATTCCGTTTTCCTCGTATATGATTTAGCCAACCGCTGAGCCGCTTCGACTGCTTCCGAACCGCCGCTGAAATACTGCGGACGCCTCAAATCGCCTACGGCGATTTCAGAGAGGATTTTAGTGAGCTCGGCCCGTACTTTAGTGGTGAAGCTGCCGACATGTACTTTTGCCACCTGCTCTTGCATGATCCGCGTGTAGGTAGGATGAGCGTACCCAAGACTCGCGACACCGACACCGGCAAAAAAATCGATATAGCGGTTGCCGTCGACATCCTCGAGCACCGCCCCATCGCCGCGTTCGAGGACAATTTGCGAGAGGGTAGAGATGGTTTGAACGCCCGGCGCCATGTACTGCTGTTCAAATTCAAAGTACCGCAGCGACTCCGGACCGGGAATTTCAGTCCTGACTCGAGACCTCTTGTTTGCAATCTCTGGCATAGCAATACTCCTGCGCCTTCCGGTAAATCAGTTGAGCAATTTGTCGGCTCGCCTCATCCCGCACCGGGGCGAAGCTGGGCCAGTCATTAATATCTATGATCGCGATCGATCCATCTTTTCTAATGATGGCGTCACCGCCGAATATCCATAAGCCGAGCGCTTCCGCAGACTGAGCCGCAAGGTCGATCAGCGCGGTTTGATCGAATGGTGTGTGGTATACCCCGTTCAAGTAATACCAATGGAAGAACGAAGATTCTCTGACGGCATAGAACTTGACCGTATCCCCATCCAGATGCTCCTGAAGGATAGCCTGCTCGATGCCGCGCTTGGCAAACTCGCGGACAATCATCATCGCCTCAGAACTGTCCGCCACCTGAACCACATCTTCTCGATGCACGGCATGTACATCGCCGCGCTTGACCCACAGCTTGCCGCCCATTCGCGACGCTGCTGCAGCGGTGGTCCGGTCTCCAGTCTCAATTACGATGCTGCGCGGAAACGGGACTCCGGCCGCCGGCAGCCGGCTCACCATATTGGTTCGGTAGCACTGGCAGACGCTCGACGGCGAATTGATAACAAAGCATTCACGTGCGGTCACAATGGCGTGAAGCGCTTTTGTTCCGATCGGGCCCTGAGCCATTGAGAAGATCAGGTTTTCGGTCACCGTGTCCGGGGACAACGCCGCCTCGTCAACCATTGTAACCTTCGCCCCCATACTCTCAAGGTTCTCCGCCGTGCGGTTTATGATCAGCAGGTCGTTTTCCACGTGGTTGGGTGAAAATTCTGTCTTGCGCCGTACACCGGTAAATTTCAAGCTCATTCTGCCAATCTCCTGTCGTATTGTAAGCAATCCCTTCTCCCCTATCCCGGCCGCACCCCCCAACGCGTCGAATCGGTTATACACGCATCTTTCAATCCCGGTTCACGTTGTTGCCCATAATCCGGAGTCCTCACTCCGCAAAGCCCGCTCCCGTCACCGCACGCTCTAAAACACCGAAAACTTGAAATACTTGTGCGGATCCTGCCGAATATCGGCCAGCAGAATCTGTACCTCACTGATGGCCCGGGCTAAATCCGTTATGTACTGTTTATTGTTCACCAACTCGCCGGCCGTCCCCTGTCCCGAATTGATCTTCTGGGCTATCGAATCGAGCGACTGCGCCAGCGATTGGAATCGGTCAAGGGCGCCGTTCATCTTGCCGATCACTTCTTTACCTTCATGCGTGACGGCCACCACGTCCGACTTGGTAGCCGAGACCAAATCTCGAATGCTCTGCCCGGCTTCACCGATTGCTTTCACTTGCTTGTTGAATTCCGCCAGATCGAGCTGGTCCAACCGCTCATTCAACTTGACAAGGGCGGAGTGAAAGAGATCGAGGCTCTCGCCCAGCTTGCGTACTTTCGCATCAAACTCGTTGTCATCGATCCGCTTTTTCAATGAAGACAACACTTGCTGAGCGATAATCATGACATCCCGATTTTCTCCCGACAATGTTGTGCCCGGTTCCAACCGCTCTTCGGAGCCACCTGCAATCGGCGTGATCGTGATCGCCTTCTCGCCTATAAGGTTGAGAGTGGTAATTTCGACACGCGAATCCTTGGGAATCACATATTTCTTATTGATATCGATCTTAATCACAACGCCGTCCGGCTCAAAACTCACTCCTTTGGTGGTCCCTATCCGGTAGCCGCGCAGGAACACAGGTGATTGATCGCGGAGCCCCGCTACCTCAGGGAATTTGGCGTAAATAGTGTAGTCCTGGGTAAACAGGATGTTCTCGCTGGACAGCCACACTATTGAGACCAGGATGATGACCATACCGAAAAAGATGATCACACCCGAGATGTAGCTCATCTTCTTATGATCCACTGCCGTTTCCCGTCTCGTAGAGAAATTCCAGGGTCTCCGGAGAAATCTCCTCCTTACGACCTACGAAGAATACCCGTCCCTGTTTCAAAAGGGCTACTCTGTCCGACACTTCTCTCATCAGTTTGATGTCGTGGGTGACTATTACCGAGGTCGCATCAATTCGCTCTTTGAGCAGATTGATCAACTCGGCGATTTTCTCGGCATTTCCTTTATCCAAACCGGTAGTCGGCTCATCATAGAAAATGTACTTAGGTCGCTTGATAATCGCCCGTGCGATTGCCACCCGCTTCTTCATGCCGCCGCTGAGTTCTTCCGGAAACTTCTCCAGCACGCTGCTGTCAAGTCCGACGAAAGTTAGGGCCCGCGATACTGACTCGTCAAGCTCCCCGTGCGATTGTTTCAGGTGCATTTTGGGATATAATGCCAGGTTATCATAAACGGTGAGAAAATCAAATAAGGCGCTATTCTGGAACACAAAAGCCGTTGACTTCTGAAACAGGTGAAATTGTCTCCGGCTTAGCGATCTGACATTCACCCCATCGTACGTGATGGTTCCGGTGTCGGGCTCCAGTAATCGAACAAGCACTTTGATGAATACAGTTTTTCCCTGGCCGCTCGGCCCGAGAATGACCAACGTTTCGTTGTCCCGGATCTCCAGGTCAATCCCGCGAAGGACTTCCTGATTGTCAAAGCTCTTGCGAATGTCCCGTACGGAGATCATAAGAGGAGCTTTCCCAAATAGTAGTCCGAGATAACGATTACCACGGCCGAAACGACGACCGCCGCAGTGGACGCCTCTCCGACACCGCGCGCTCCGCCGGTTGTCCGCAGACCGAAATAACTTCCGACCAGCGATATCAGCACGCCGAATGCAGCCGGTTTCAGCAAACTGCCGAACACAATCTCAAAGGTCTTGTACCCCATTTGGATGCCATCGACAAACTCTCGGGACGAGATCCAGTCGGTCGCCACACAGGAGACGAAGTATGAGCTGAAGATGGCGAGGAAGTTGGCAAAGATGGTCATAACCGGAAGCATGATCAGTCCGGCGAGGACACGCGACAGCACCAAAAATCCCACTGGGTCCAACGACATGGTATCGAGCGCCTCAATCTGCTCCGTGATTTTCATACTTCCGATTTCAGCCGCCAGTGAGGCGCCCAGTTTCCCGGCCAGGACCAGGGCCAACACAATCGGGCATAGTTCGATAATAGCGCTTTTGAAAATGGTGTTGATAACTGCATATCGAGGTATCAATGCGGTCGATTGGTAGACTCCCTGCACCGTGCTTCCCAATCCCACGAAAATCGCAATGACCGATGTTATAGGTAGCGTCTTGACAGAAAAACTGTACAACTGCTCGACAAACTGCCGACGATAAAACCAAATCGATGGCAGAGCCTTAATGGAGGCCACAAGCAGCGCAGCAATACCGTACACGTTTGAAAAGAACGAGATGCTGCTCTCGCCTATGCGTTCAAAGGTCGATTGACTCACAGCCGATAACACCAAACGAAAAACGAGGTTTGCATGGGAATAAAGGGACGACTTCGGCCAGTTCAAGGGGTTTTTTCCGGCGAGGTATCCCATTAAACCGGTTCAAGTTATGCGGTAGGGATTGGGAAGCGGTTGCGGCGTGCGTTCGAACGTCAGGAACAGCGCGGTAGGGATGAGCTGAAAAACAAGTAGTCAATCAGTGCTTGCAAATCAGAAATATCGACTGCACCCGACTTATCGACGTCATTTTCTTCAGGACATGCCGATATCACGCCGCGGTGGAACAAGTAGTCGATCATTGCGGAAAGGTCGGATATATCGACATTATCCGCCTGATCCCCGTCAACGTTACCGGTGTAACCCGCACAGCAGGCACGAACTGAGTCAAGCTGGACGTTCAGGACAGTGTACGATCCATCGCTGACAGAAACGCCCGATGCGGTCTTCGATACGTATCCGGCAGCCGTGAACTGAAGATCGTAGGTTCCTCCCTTTATCATTCGATGATAGTCGCCGACAGACGGATCAGAAAACACCCGAGAACTATCCTGATCGTGGGCCGGCACATTCACCACCGCCGCAATCGG
>DATKJY010000301.1:0-6325 GCA_035543175.1 Candidatus Acidiferrum sp. | reverse complement strand
GCGACGACGTCCGGAGGAATCCGGTTCGCCGAGTTCCATCCGGAGCGATTCAATTGATTCCATGCGGTCGCCGTTGACGTTGACACGAGTCGGCGCCGCAAGAAATTCCATCTTGATGCCTTCATGCTCGGCGGCTTCGATTTCTACCGCATTCGCCGGCATTTCTTTGCGGGTACGGCGATAGAGCAGGATCACTTCGTCGGCGCCCAGACGCAGAGACGTGCGCGCGGCATCTATAGCGGTGTTACCGCCACCGACAACAACCACGCGGCCCTTGATCTCCGGGTTAGTTTTCATCTGGACCTGTTTGAGGAATTCGACGCCACTCAGTACGCCGACTGCTTCTTCGTTTTCGACCTGCATCGGCTTACCCACTTGAGCGCCGAGGCCGATGAACACGGATTTGAATCCGCGTTTGAACAGATCATCAATAGAAAAATCTTTGCCGAGGGCGGTGTTGGTATGAATTTCCACGCCGAGGTCAGTGATCCAATTGATTTCCTTATCGAGAACTGCTTTCGGTAGACGGTATTCGGGAATGCCGTAGCGCAGCATGCCGCCCATCTCAGGGAGCGCCTCGTAGATAGTAGGGCGATAGCCTTCCAGTACGAGGTAATATGCCGCGGTCAAACCGGCCGGACCACCGCCGATGATGGCGACAGGTACGCCATTGTCGGGTTTGGTAGTCGGCTGCCACATTTCACCGATCATGTCCTGATCGGCGGCGTATCGCTTCAGGAAGTCGATTCCGACGGCTCCTTCGAGCATCGTGCGACGGCAGTTGACTTCGCACTTGCGCGTGCAGACACGTCCGCACACCGACGGCAGCGGGTTCTTTTCCTTGATCAACGCTACGGCCTCTTTGAATTTGCCGAGATTGATCAACGACATGTATCCCTGAATGTCGACATCCGCTGGGCAGTTGAGCCGGCAGGGGCCGAAGCAGTCAGCGTAATGGTCGGACAGAAGCAATTCCAGGCAGGTCTTGCGGGCCCGTACGACTTTTTCCGAACGGGTAAATATAACCATGCCTTCGTTGACTTTGGTCGAGCAGGCGGGGAAGAGGCGGCCCTGGCCCTGCATTTCGACCACGCACAGGAAGCAGGAGCCGAACGGGGGAAGCTTCTCGTCATAGCATAAGGTCGGGATGTTATCGATCTTCTGGTCCCGGCAGACTTGAAGGATGGTCCGGTCGGGTGAAGCGGTGATCTTCTTGCCGTTTATGGTCAGGTTTACCATTATCTCATTACTCCTTCGTCACCGCGTCGAAGCGACAGACCGTGAAGCATTTGCCGCACTTGATACATTTGTCCTGGGTGATGAAATGCTTCTTTTTCTTCTCGCCGGTGATGGCTTCGGTGGGACAGGCGCGGGCGCAAACGACGCAGCCGGTGCAGTTATCGTTAATCGAGTAGGTCAAGAGAGTGGGACAGACGTGCGCCGGGCACTTCTTGTCCTTGATGTGGGCGACATATTCGTCGCGGAAATACTGAAGAGTCGTCACAACCGGGTTGGGAGCAGTCTGGCCAAGACCACACAGCGAGGCCGATTTGATCTGCTCGCTGAGCTCGGTCAGGTTGTCCAGGTCTTCCATCGTCCCCTGTCCGGCAGTGATGCGCTCAAGAATCTCGAGCATCCGTTTCGTGCCGATCCGGCAGAACGTGCATTTGCCGCACGATTCGGCTTGAGTGAAGGTCAGGAAGAACTTGGCGACATCCACCATGCACGTGGTCTCGTCCATGACGATGAGACCGCCGGAGCCCATGATAGCGCCGGTTTTGGGAATCTGCTGGTAGTCAATCTGGATATCGCACATCGAGGCAGGGATGCAGCCACCCGAAGGACCGCCCATCTGCACAGCTTTGAATTTCTTGTCATTGATGATGCCACCGCAGATATCGAACACGATCGAGTTGATAGTGATCCCCATGGGGACTTCCACCAGACCAGTCCGGCGCACTTTGCCGGCCATGGCGAACACTTTCGTGCCCTTGGAGTCCGGGTTGCCATAGGCCGCAAACGCGGCGCCACCGTTCAGAATGATCCACGGGACGTTAGCGTAGGTCTCGACGTTGTTGATGTTGGTCGGCTTGCCCCACAGACCGGATTGAGCCGGGAACGGGGGGCGGAAGCGCGGCATACCGCGGCGGCCTTCGATCGACGCCATCAGCGCGGTTTCTTCGCCGCACACGAACGCGCCGGCTCCTTCCTTTATTCGAATCTCGAAATTGAAGCCTTTACCGAGGATGTTTTCTCCGAGCAGTCCCTTGGCTTTCGCCTGAGCGATGGCCTGGCGAAGCCGGAGAATGGCTTTCGGGTATTCGGCGCGGCAGTAAATATATGCTTCGTCGGCGCCGATAGCATACGCCGCAATCATCATGCCCTCGAGCACCGAGTGCGGATCCGATTCGAGCACGGAGCGATCCATAAACGCGCCGGGGTCCCCTTCGTCCGCGTTGCAGATGATATACTTTTTGGTGCCCTGAGCGGCGCGAGTGAATTTCCATTTCTGGCCGGTCAAGAATCCGGCGCCACCGCGGCCTCGGAGACCTGAAAGGGTCACTTCGTTCACGACCGCTTCCGGAGTCATGCCGTCGAGGACTTTTCTGATAGCCTTGTATCCGCCGGTCTGAATGTATTCGTCAATCGAACCCGGATCGATCTTGCCGCAGTTGCGCAGGACGATTCGGATCTGATTCTCGAAAAATCCCTTTTCGCGACCTTCACCGGAGACCAGCCATTCATCGATGGTCTTGTCTGACAGCACGTCCTCTTCAATGATGCGCCCCACTTTGTCTGGAGTCACGTCACCGTACATGTGACCGCTGCCGTTGCCGTTCGAGATCTCAACCAGCACTTCGCGATAGCACATACCGACGCAGCCGGTTTCTTTGAGCACGAAGGTATTCGGGCGTTCGTTCAATTCATCCTGAAATGCCTTGAAGACTCTCTCTCCGCCCGCAGAGATGCCGCACGTACCCAGGCCGACACTTACTGTTTTCATAGTCGCCATTACTCCGCCTCCGCTTTTTCGGTTTGCCGCGAGGTTCGCTTGAAATCGCGAAGAATCTTGCGGAGCTTCTGGGCATTGAGGCGCCCGAACGTCTCGCCGTTGATCGTGATCACCGGCGCCAGCGAGCAGCAGCCGATACAAGCAACTGAGAGCAGGCTGAAGGCGCCATCGTCGCTGGTCTCATCGTAGTTGATTCCCAGTTCGTCCTGAATTACTCCGTATACCTGCTTGGCGCCATTGACGTGACAGGCGGTGCCGTTGCAGACTTTCAGCACATTGCGACCGAGCGGTTTGGTGCGGAACTGGGCGTAAAACGTCACGACACCGTAGATGTCCGCCGCCGGGATGCCGGTCACATGGCTTATATAGTCTATCGCTTTTTCGGAGACGTAACCGTATGTGTCCTGCGCGCTCTGCAGAAGCGGGATCAGCGCGCCGGCATGACCATCGAACTTCCACAGATCGACATTGAACGACTTGAAATCCTTTATTGTTGATTCGGGCATGATATCGATCCTTTACAACTGCGTAAGTGTGATGATCCGGTCATGTTTAACTCGCACAACGCCGTCGAGAACGCGAACGCGCTCCAGTACGGTGCGGTCGACAGCGTCTAAGTTGGCCCCTTTGACCACGGCGACCAGATCGCAGCCGCCTGAGGTCGACGAGCAAAACAGAATTTCGGGCATCGCTTCTAATTTCGCGTGAACATTATCAGTTTCGGTTGGCTCCGTCTCGACAAACACGTAGGCGTGAGCCAGAGCAGGATCCAGAATCAGCGTATTTTCGCCATCCTGAACGATTTGATAGCGGACGAGCTGGTCGATACCGTCGATCTTGCGAAGTTCCTCGTACAGGGACCGATCGGCCGCTCCGGCTTTAATCACCAGATGCATGTGACCGTCGACCGCGTGCCAGCGGGTGACCGGTTCGAGGCGTCCCAACGCCTCAACCGCGGGAATCAGCTTGTTCGGGTCTGAGAAATGGGCCAGCAGATAAGCTCCGGCACTCATGTATAAATCCTTTCGCGACAACGACACAACTTCTGCCACTGCATATGGTACGTCCGGCGGAAATCAGGAGTGCCGAGAGCACTGACAATATAGCCGCTTTCGCAGACCGGGAATTCCGGGATGAAGGAACGGCGGGCAGAGAGCGTGTGAAGTCATAACACCAGTTATCTATTTTGGGGACAAATGTATACGCGAATAGCGGAAATGTCAATGACGCCGGCGCAAGTCGTCGAATATTACCGTGTATTCCCGCTCTGAAATAGGTATTTCCATGTATTCACGAAGGTTGGATCGATGTTCGGAAATCAGATAGAAATTAGTATAGATAAACCCAGCGGCAAATGCGTACTTTTGCAGGCGGTATGATTGACTCACGACGTGTTAAGGAGCTGGCGTTTGAAGCTGGCTTTGACCTTTGCGGCATAACGACGGCCCAGGTAATTCCTGAAGCCAGAGAGCGCTTTTACGAATGGTTGCGCCGCGGGTACCACGCAACGCTCCAATATCTGGCGCGGGATCCGGAGCGAAGGTCCGATCCGACCAGATTACTCGAAGGAGCGAAATCCATCATCATGCTCGGATTGAACTATTTTCAGGTAGACTCGAACGAGGTGCCGGCCGGGTTTGGGCGCGTTTCGAAATATGCGCGCGGGCGCGACTATCATAAGATCATTGCTAAAAGGCAGCATCAGTTGGTCGAACTCCTCCAGCAAAATGCCGGCGAACCGGCCCCAAATCTCCGATCGTACGTAGATCATGGTCCCATATTGGAGCGGGCTTATGCTGAGAAGGCAGGACTTGGATTCATCGGCAGGAACGGATTGCTCATCACACGCCAGTTCGGTTCGTGGGTTTTTCTTTCGGCCGTCCTCACCGATCTGGAGTTCGAGGCTGACGACCAATATGCGATCAACCATGGTCGGTGCGGGTCGTGCCATCGGTGTATCGACGCCTGCCCGACTGGGGCTATCGTTCAGGATAAGGTAGTCGATGCCGGGAAGTGCATTTCGTATCTGACAATCGAGCGGCCGCCGTCGATCAGGGACGAACTAGCGGCCAAAATGGGGGATATGATTTTCGGCTGCGATATCTGCCAGTCGGTTTGCCCACACAACGGTCGGGCCGTTTTAACTCGGCACGAAGAACTGAAGGCTGAGGCGGGAGTCGGCGAATTTGTCGATTCCCGGAGAATACTTTCCATGCAGAGCCGGGAGGAGTTCCTGAAACTTACAGCGGGCACTCCTTTGACGAGGCCGAAACTCGATGGGCTTCAGCGCAACGCGCAAATTGTACTCGCGAATCAGCGGCGGGTCGGCCAGGCGGGTCAGCAGACGACGTAGTTCAGCTGGACGGACGATCCGTTCCAGCCTGGCTCAAATTTCGTTTGCGTCAGGGGCGGAAAAGGGGCTAATTCTCGGCATGGCCAAAATAGCACCATCGATTCTCGGGGCCGATTTCGCCCATTTGGCGGACGATATTGCCAGTGCTGAGCTGGCCGGAATACAAATTTACCATCTCGACATCATGGACGGGCATTTCGTACCAAATCTATCGTTCGGGCCGGGGGTAGTGAAGACCATCAATGGCCTGACGGACAAGTTTCTCGATGTCCATCTCATGTTGTCAGAACCTGAGAAGTATTTTGAACCGTTCGTGAAAGCCGGTGCCGACAACATAACTTTTCACCTGGAAGTTCATCCGGACCCGCGAAAAAATGCGGCCGAGATAAAGGGTTACGGCATCAAGGCCGGTATCTCGATCAATCCCGATATGCCGGTTGAGAAGGTGCTTCCGTATCTCGAACATTTTGATTTTCTCCTCATTATGTCAGTCTTCCCGGGATTCGGCGGGCAGGAGTTCATGACTTCGGTACTTCCCAAGATCGCGGCGGCTCGCAAATTTATCGACGCACACCGATTGAAGACGATTGTCGAAGTCGACGGCGGCGTCGATGGCGAAAACGCCAATAGGGTAATTGCCGAAGGCGCGGACGTTCTGGTCATGGGTACCGGCTTTTTTGGACGGTCTGATCGAAACGAACTGGTGACCCGGATATCCGGTTATACGTACACAGCGAGGTGAATCGACTTATGCCAAAGCAGGGAGCAATGCGTATTATCGCCGGGCCTCTGGAGAAGAAGTTGGTCAGGCTGCTCAAGCAGGGGACAGATAGGAATCTCGTCCCGCAGATCATGGATCGTCGAGCCGGAGTCTACACGAATAAGGCCGACCTGAGGAAGCTCATCGGCAATCGACTGGGCTGGGTGGATGTGGCCGTCGGAATGTCAAAACAGGTCCG
>DATKJY010000300.1:0-3062 GCA_035543175.1 Candidatus Acidiferrum sp. | reverse complement strand
ACAAAACGAATCGTGTGTTTGCCCGGCGTGAGATGGTCAGTCAGGTCCAGCTCCAGCGGTTTGACAATATCGCCCGGACACCAGCCGCTCCGGCTGTAGTCGCACGACCAGGAGCCGTCGGTCCGGCGGCGACAGTAGGGGTTGATCGCACGGAACTGGCGGCAGTCGTCTCGCCAGGGTCGATATCGGAAAACCACGTCGTTATCGACATATATGACATTGTCTTTTTGGACAAACTCATCGGCGTCATTACCGTCGGTGCAGTGACCGCTTACATAGTAATGCAACAGCACGCGATTCATGTTTTTCGGAACCTCAATAGGGACTTCGATTCCTTTCACACCCGGCGTATCGCTCGTGACCGACTCGGCATACATCAGCCCAGCCACCCAATCGGCGTTGACTGCTTCAGTATCGGGTGTGTACAACATGGTGAAGTCGATTTTCCACGCTGGTGTGACCCAGGTATCGATGAATGCCTTGATGGTGTGCCGACCGCTCAACATAGGTGCGAGGTTGGACAGGTCGACATCGTATTCCGTCCGTCCGCCGTAGGCGGTGACGAACTTGATCAGCTCAGCATCAGGCTCCCCTGGCACTTCTAGTCGTACGTTGCCCGCGCGATCCCACCGGTCGTACATTTCCAGTTCATCTTTCGGAATAGGATTGATCGTCAAATGGCCGGTGATGCGGACAGGCGTGCTGATCTGCGGAAGGTCGACCGTTCGCACTATGACACGCCCCCGGTCGCGAGCTCTGACGCTGTCGGTATCGTACTTGGCAGTGTCTGCGGGCGTGAAATGAATCGTATTATCAAGAAATATCGATATTGTCTGGGGCGCTGATGGCGTTGCGGCTGAGCAGTTGCCTGCCAAGAACAACAGAGCTAAGAAGGTTGCTACCCGGATTCTTGAACTCATCATTGGCTCTGATCACCTCCTGCAGAACTTCGGTCCTCAGAATTTCAGTTTGTAGGTTCGGATTTCGAACGGGGCGAGCTGGAGATCGACAGGTCTGCTCGCGTCGACCGCTTCGCCCGCTTGCCATTCCATCAAATCCGTAGATTCGAGTCGAGCGTTGGGAACAGAAACCAACAATTGACCGCTTGAATGCATTCCACGCGTTTCCACGATGCGGAGAATCAGGCATGGTTCTTTCTCCGCTCTCTTCACTACTTCGAGCGTCAACCCGTCCCCTTTGAGGTGCACGGGTAAACGGGCGGTCGAGAGTTTGAGACCGTTAAGGACCAGCAGCCCTTGATTGAGGCGTGCCGCTTCGGCCATCACATCGGAATGACCGAGGTCGCCGGCGTGCGGAAGCAGGCTATACATGAAATGATGCTCCCCCTGGTCGGCATCGGGGTCCGGGTAATTCGGAGAGCGAAGGAGATTCAAATCCAGAAGGCCGTTTTCGACATAGTAGCCGTACTTGCTGTCGTTGAGCAAGGCAACTCCATGATCGCTTTCAGAAAGGTCGGCATAGCGGTGTCCTACCGCTTCGAATCTCGCCTGCTCCCATGAAGTGTTGCGATGCGTGGGTCGCTTGAGATACCCGAACTGGATATCAAAAGACGCCTGCTCGGATCGGACCGTGACCGGGAAAGCTACGCGAAGCATGCGGTGTTTCTCGTGCCAGTCGACTTTCGATTCGAAATCGAGCCGCCTGGAAGAACACTCCAGACGAATTGTCTGCTCAATCTGTGATTGGCCGACCCGGTACGAAAATGAAATGCCCTGTCGAACTTCTCCGGAAGGCAGAACATCATAATTCATGACCCGCGCATTTTCGAGCGCGGTGTCTCGGTAGAAGGAATCAACATCCCAGGCGTCCCAGTCATTGGGGCGATCTTCGTACAGTGTCAGGATATTGCCGGGTTCATCCGGAGAGAGGAACTCGCGATTGAGCTCTCTGTCGAAACACCGCTTGAGATGACCATCAGTCGTGAATTCATACCTTATGAGTTCATTTTCGAGTATGAGTCCGGCAACGCCAGGTCGAGCCTTTGCTTCTAAGGTGGACTTCTTCAAAACAAGAAACGCGTATGGCGGAACACTGACGTGAGCGACCGCCCGGCCGTTCTCGATTTGTGCCGGTATTGCTTGACCTTCAACGTCCGTACAACCGCTCCACCCTTCGGGAAGCGTCACGGCCCCTTTGAACGGCTGGTGTAAGGAATTGAAAAGCGTCATGCAGCTGTCGTCCGGCTCGCCCAGTTGCGTGGCTACTTCAGCGGTGAGCCGATCGCATTTCTCCAACGCCTCGCGGTGTTCCTCGTTCGTTACACGGTAGACCCGCCAGATGCTCGAGCCGGGGAGAATGTCGTGGAATTGATTGATAAGGACGGTCCTCCAGATTTCATCGAGTCGTGATTTTGGAAATTGGTCGACCGGAAGGCAGGAACTGAGCATTTCCACGGCCCGCAGCTTATGCTCGAGTCGTCGATTGGCCCATTTGACGAACGCCTGCGTCGTCAGTGTACCTCGGTGCAGCTCGAGATATAACTCCCCGACCCAGGTGGGAACTCGGTGATCGAATTTGGAGAGTCGATGGAAGAAGTCGCGGGCGGTTCCGAACTGCACGCGCGGGGCCCCCTCGAGGTTCGCCATGCGGCGTCCCATCTCGATATGTTCTGCCTTAGGACCACCGCCACCGTCGCCGACGCCGAACAGGCTGATAAACTCATCAATGTAATCCCCTTCCTTGAACCGATCCCGGCCGGCCACAAGAGTATCGGCGTCCAGTTGGCCGGTATACGTGTTCTCCGGCGGGAAATGAGTGAGGATCGTACTGCCGTCGATCCCTTGCCAATTGAACGTGTGGTACGGAAATTCGTTGATCTGATTCCACGAGAGTTTCTGGGTAAGGAAGTAGTTAATCCCGGCCTTCCGGAGAATTTGCGGCAGCGCCGCCGAATAGCCGAACGCGTCCGGCAGCCAGAGATTGTCGACCTCGATGCCGAATTCATCCTTGAAGAAATTCTTGCCGTAGAGAATCTGACGCACGAGCGACTCGCCGCCCGTGACATTGCAGTCTGCTTCGACCCACATGCCCCCTTGAAGTTC
>DATKJY010000299.1:0-4274 GCA_035543175.1 Candidatus Acidiferrum sp. | reverse complement strand
GTCCGGACACGACAATGCCATCAAACACGTCCACGACACCGTCGATCGATTCTATCTCATGGGCAATCAGGCGGGCACGTTCTTCGAGGACATTACGATCATCGCCGAACAGCTTGATCTCGATCGGCTTGGGGTTGTTGGTGAGGTCGCCGATGACATCCATCATTAACTGCCCGAAATCTACTTCGAGAGAAGGAAGAACAGCTTCCACCTTACCCCGGATTTCATTGATGATTTCATCGATGGAGCGGGAGCGATCCTTTTTCAGCTTGATGAGGAAATCGCCGGTGTTTGGTTCGGTGAGAAAGAATCCAAGCTGCGTGCCTGTTCTTCGGGAATATGATTCTACTTCGGGAATCTCAAGGAGAATCTTCTCCACTTGCATCAACATGCGGTTGGTTTCATCAAGCGAGGTGCCTGCGGGAGAAACGTAATCAAGGACGAATGTCCCTTCGTCCATATCCGGGAGAAAGCCGCTGCCCGTCCGTGTATAGATGAAATAGGCGGCTGCGATAATAGCCAGCGCCAGGGGTATAACAAGATATCGCAGTCGAAGCAGCCGAGTGGTGACGCGTTCGTACCAACGGGCGACTCCCGAGACCGCCTTATCCCCATCGTGGATTTTCCCCGAGCCAAGTTTTACGACGAAGCTGACCAGGAGAGGCGTCAAGGTGATCGAGAAAATGAACGAGCTGAGCAGAGCGAAAATCATGGTGATGGAGAGCGGGGCAAAGAAAGCCCCTGTAACGCCGGAGAGGAACAATAACGGAATATTAATTACCACGGTGCTCATAGTCGATCCGACGATGGCCGGAAACAGTGATTTCAGCGATTCTGAGACGTTGTCGACTGAGGACTCGCCGGCGCTTTGACCTGCATGTAATGATGCATACCGGGCGAATACCCGCTCGATGACCACAATTGAGTCGTCGATAATCAACCCAACCGAGGCGGCTATGCCCCCAAGTGTCATAATGTTGATCGTCTGCCCGACGGCCCGCAAACAGACTATAGTTGCCGCAATGGTAATCGGGACGACCACAATCATCACTGCAGTGATGCGCCAGTTGCGCAGGAAGATAATCAGCACGATCATGGAAAGGAAAATGCCGACCACGATACTGTCGCGCGTACTGTTGATAGAGCTGTTGATGAAATCGCCCTGGTCATACCAGTTCTCGAAATAAACGTGCCTCGGAAGCGATAGATTTGAGACAACTGATTGAACATCCTTACCTATCTGCACGGTGCTGCCGGTGGGTTGCTTGATGACGTCGATAAGCACAGCCGGCTTGCCATGGGCGGTGGTCCGAATGAAGTTAGGAGCCACTGACGGTCGGACCGACGCTATGTCGCCGATCCTTATGGGAACGCCGTTGCGAACGGTTACCGGGAGAGCGGCAATGTCATCGGTCGTCTTGACCAGACCAGACACCAGAGACAAATAGAGTTGGTAGTTGTTATCCATCAGACCGGTGGCTTCGACCAGGTTGGTTTTTTGGACGGCGTCGTCGATCTGGCGGATGTCAATGCGATATTGAGCAAGCTTGACAGGATCGACCGTCACTACGAATTCCCGGGTGTCGCCGCCGGTCACCATGACGCGCGCTACGCCGGGCACTTGCAGGATCGAAGGGCGGATCTGATAGTAGGCGATGTCCCGCAGATCCACCTGTGACAGAGAATCCGAGGTAAGGCTGTACCCCAGAATTGGAAATACAGCGACACTCATCTGTTCCGATTGAATGGACGCCCTCGCGGGAAGCGACGTTCTGGCGGCGGCGATCCGACCCTGGAGCATCTGCAGAGCGGCCGGGACGTCTGTTCCCCAGTTGAAAAGCAGCGATATTTCGGTGGAGCCGCGGCCGGTGATTGAGCGAATGACCTTGATTCCAGGGATAGATCCGGCCACTTCCTCAAGGGGCTTGGTAACTTCGATCATCATCCGTTCGGCCGGTTGCTCGCCGTTGTCGGCGAGAATGACCAGACGCGGAAACGTAATGTCTGGAAAGAGAGAAACTGGCAGATAGAACGCCAGCGCGATACCTGCGGCGGTGACTACCGCGATACAGAGAAGGATGGCTTTGACGTGCTTGTGGGCGAAATCGAACGAAGTCACAGCTCAGCCTGTCATTTCACGGTGACGCGAGTAGAGTCCGGCAGGGCGTAATGCCCTTCGATGATGACCGGCATTCCTGCCTTCAGGTCGGCGCCGGCTATTTCAGCGGTCGAATCGGCCATCACGACAAGTGAAACCGGAATTGATTTCGCGAGCGAATCCGTTGTCACTGTTACCACCGAGTAGCTGTTGGTCTCATCATTTCGTAACAAAGCTGCTCGCGGGGCTATCAGCACGTTTCTGTCGACTCCGGCAACAATCTGGGCTGTCCCGACCATCCCCTCTTTGACGAGTCGCCGTTCGGCCTCCTGCAGAGCGGTGAATTCGAGGCGGACACGTACGGTCTGGCTCTGCGGATCGGACTGCGGACTTACGGCGACCACTCGGGCCATAAGTTCGTGGGCGTCGGTTGATGGCAGACTTATCTCTGCCTTCAGTCCCAACGAGATCTGTTTGAGGTTCTGGACGGGAACCGCCGCCACAAACTCAATGGACGAAGGGTCGACAACGGTAATGAGTTCAGCTCCTTCGGCGACGACAGAGCCCTCTACTACACTCCGTGTCGACACTACTCCCCGAATTCTGGTGGTAATTGCCGCTCGACTTCGATTGGCTCTGGCCAATTCGAGTGCCCGCGCCGCCTCGGCCTTTTGTTTTGGCGTAGACGCAGCCGCCACCAGTGCTTCGGCGCCGGAAATGGCAGCCTGAGATTCCTTGGTCTCAATGATCGCGAGGGTATCACCCGGCTCGATAGTAGAACCTTCAAGAATTGGAAGTAATGTGACAGTACCGGCAACCGGCGCTATTACTGTTTCCTTTCGCAACGCTTCGGTCTGACCGTTAGCCGACACAATGCGATCCATGTCGCCGATCGTAAGGGGAGCCACCTTGACGGGCACCACCGCCTCGGCATGAGACTCCTGCTGGTCGGCCGAGCTTTCTTTGGAGCAGGACGACACCATCGACAACACGAGCACCAGGGCGAGAATATGAATCGGCAACTTAATCATGAAACTATCCTCAGTGAGCCGTGAGACGTTCAAGTTTAGCCTGCAGCGTTGCCAGTTCGGCCAGCGTCTCGATTTCGGACAGACGCGATTCAGTGAGCAACTGCTGCGCGCTCAGGACATCGGAAGCAGGCGCCGAACCGCCGGCGTATTTCGACTTGGTAAGAAGGAAATTATCCTCGGCGGTTTTCATCCCCTCCCGAACAACTCTCAAACGAGCACGTGCTGTCTGCATTTCCACCAATCCTTTGCGGTACTCAACCGATATCGAACGATTGAGCGACTCGGTCTGAAGTCGCGCCGATTCAGCTTCAAGCTGGCGCTGTTGAACGCGATATTTGCGACCGCCCCAGTCAAATATCGGGAGTTCGAACAGGAGGCCCGCCGAATACCCGAGTCCGCTGATGCGCTCCGATGCGGGCAACTGGAGATTGTCACGCGACGTGAGATAACCGGCATCGGCGACCAGCGATAGAGTAGGTAGTTTCTCTTTCTGAGCATCGCGCACGTCAGCGATGCTGCGCTCATAGGCGAGCTGCGACGTTATCACATCGAGATTTTGCGAGGAATCATATGGCACCGGAACGGCCGCAGAATCAGCCGCGCTGCTCGTCATCGAGTCCAGAGTTCCGCTCAAAACGAAAGAAGTATCCTGAGGTGTACCCAGCAACTCGGCGAGACTGTATTTGGCCGCGGCAACCAGCTGCCTGGACTCATCGACCGCCAAGCGAGCATTCTGAAGTTCTGTTTGAGTGCGGAGTACATCGGTATAGCCGACGGCACCACCGGCATTTAAGCTTCTGACCAGATCGAGATACTCGGACAACTGACGGGCGCTCTCGGAGCGCAAGGAGACTTCGGATTGAGATCGAAGAATCTCAAAAAATGCTTCCTTGACGCTGAATTCGAGATCGCGACCGGCCAGTTGCTGTTCGATTGAGAGGCGCTCGATGTCGAGGTCGGCCTGTTCGATTTTGAGCCGTCGACGGCCGCTATCGTAAATCGGCTGCTCCAGTATCAGCTGACTGCTCAGTTGTCCTTTATCCGTAATAGCCGGATCGTAGCCGAAATTGTGTGCAGCTGGAGCAAAGCTCGCTCCGGCAGAGAATCTGAGCTGGGGGTATCCTGTTGAGACCAGTTCGCGCCGC
>DATKJY010000298.1:0-3771 GCA_035543175.1 Candidatus Acidiferrum sp. | reverse complement strand
CAGTACCGGCGCCGCAGCCGCCGTCACAAAATTCTCACCGAACCTCATCACCTGGTGACGCTGCGGGCGAAACCAGTCGGCGTGACGGCCGGCAAATTGACTGTTGGAATCTCCATTCCGGAGACTGACTTCGATATGCTCGACTTTTATCCCGACTCGGGACAACTGATCCGTGAGTTTGTCCAGACTATTCTCCACCGCAGCTTTGGCCTGCGGTGTGTCGACCGTCAGACGGGCAGTCAAAACGTCGTTGCGCACCGAGAGATTCAGCCGCGCCGGACCCAGATGTTCCGGCTCGATCTTGAGCATGACACTCTGACTGGGCGACTTCATCGTCTGCGAAAGATCATCCGGCAGACTAAATCGCGCCGCCGGCGGATTGACTATTACTGCTTGATCCGACCCGCCAGCGTCACTCTTCTGACCTGCGGACGCAGTGAACTTGTCTAACGAGAATCCGTCCGAGCTATCAGTCAGTGCCCTCTTGATTGTGATGGGCGTGCCAACTTGATCCTGGTTGGCTTCCGCAACGGCGTTAGCAACTTTCGTCTCAGGTTGCGTCGATATCTTGACATCTCTAGGGATTGACGTGCCGTCCACGGTATCCGTACTCTGTTCCGCTGTAACCGGACCGGCCATCTTACGCCCTTTAATAAGCGTCCCCTGCAGATCGCTCGAGTTCATCGCCCCAGTCAGAATCACCGGACTGCCGGCTTTGTCCGCGGTAAGTGAAACCTGCACCGCGGTATTGTCTGACAGCGCCGTCGTCTGCGGGTTCTCTATCCGAATCTCTATCTCCCGGAGATTCACATTCTGCAGGAGCTGGTCGATTGTCGATGTCGTCTGCGGCGCTCCATTCAAAGGAACGCGTGCGGCCGCAGGGCGAGAAGTAGTGAGTAGGTCTGACAGGACCGGTGTCGCCGTGACAGTCTGCAGCGAAGCTATCGGAATAGACAACTTGATAATCTGTTCAGGATTCTTTTTGCTTGCGACCTCCAGATTCAGCCGGTCATCGACTGTGGTGGCCTTGAGAATAGTATACGTCCCATTTGTTAGTGGATTGATCAGGTCGCCGACCGTCGCAGTCTCGGGCGTTGAACTCATGCCGGTCACGCGCGGCAGAATCGGCCAGATGCCGGATTCGAGCAAACGGCGCGCATTGGCCGGAAGTGCGCTATCATCATTGTCCAAGTTGAGCGAGCTATTATCCGCTACCACTGAAGTTTTCGAAGTCGGAACCGCATTAGAGAGCTGAGTCAGTAAATTCGCAATTGTCGGAAATGCCGGTATCACCGCCGCACCCGAAGCCGGGACCGTCGAATCCGTGTTTTTGCCGGCCGCCGCGGGGTTCGCTAACAAATCGCCCAGTAAGAGATCGAACGATGGGTTCTGCGGTGCAGCACCGGAATTCGGAGCGTTTGTCAGAAGCCCGATAATATCGCCGAACAATAAATCTCCCGAGGACGGCTGGGCGGAAACGCCCGTGCCGTTCGGATTATTCTTTGCTCCAAGAAGCAAAGTGAGAATGTTGCTGTTAGCAGTCGGTTGCACGCTCAGTCTCCCGCCAGCGTAATAATATCTTTGGATAGCTTTGCCGCGCGCTGCGGCGGAATCAAAGAAAGCACCTCGGAAGCATTCTTCTGCTTCATGCGAGGGATAATCGCTACCACTATCGAATCATCGAGATTGGCCATCAACTTAGCGACCGCCGTCGGGTCCATCCCGTCGTACAGCTTGGCTAAGTTGGTGACACGATCGTTGGACATCTGCTCTAATTTCTGGAGTTTCGCAGTGACCTGCTTGTCGGTCGCATCAATCAGTTTTTGGCGGGCGTCGAGTTCGGCTTTGCGCCTGTCCAGTGCGTCCCGCTCTTTGGACAATGTCCCTGCTTCATCGGCTGAATCGGACGCCGCGACCGTGTCGGCCTTGACATCCATCGCTTGGATATTCTGAATGAGTTTCTCCAGCGCCTCGCCGGTGTCGGCTGATGACCCAAGATCCGTCAGCGCCAGCAGGGAGTCCTCGACATCTGCAGCCATCTGGTTGGAGTCGACCGTCGCCACAGAGGTGCCGGTGCTGTCAGCCGTTGCCGTTGTCGGTGTGGCCTTGCCCTTCAAAAAGAAAAGCGTGCCGAACGCGATAATCCCGATCAGCACGAGGCCGCTCGCGCCATAAATGATGTATGGCAGAAACCGCTTGATCGCACTCGGCTTGCCCGACGCCTTAGTACCGCTTGCAGCTTGCGCCGCATCCGGTTGCGCCGCATTCGGGGCAGCTGGGTCAGCGTTCGGTTTTGTTTCTTTAGCCACAACAGACTCCGCTAAATGCTATTTTTCCGGGTAACCCCTGAGCAAGGGCCATGCCGTTATCATTACATCGTCGATAACATGCTGCGTGTGAATAGATTAGGAGTGTCACCGAAATCCAAATCGGTGGACGAGCGGAAGTAGAAATGGAAGAAATTTCCGATTGTTGGGGAAAGAAAAGTAGGAAGCGGCGATTTAGTCGGGACGTGGTTCCATTACATCCCCTTCAAGGTGGTCATCGGTGGCTCGTGTGACACGAACGCGAATCACACGCTTGCCACCTTCAACCGACGGCGGAAGCTGCACTTTGAGGTAATTGTCTGACACCGACCAGAACGGCTGGCCGTCATCATGCTTGTGTTCAGCGATTACTTCCAGAGTCTCGCCAACCTGCCGTTTTAGCGCCCTGCGAAGCAACTCCTCCGATATTGCGGTCAATCTTCGATTGCGATCCCGTACGACTTCATGCGGCACTCGATCTGCACTGCCTGCCGCCTTCGTCCCGGGCCGTTCCGAATAGCTGAACACGTGCAGGTAATCAATTGATCCCGATGTGACCACCTTCGTCGTCTCCTGGAAATCCTCTTCGGTCTCGCCCGGAAAACCAACCAAGACATCAGCCCCCACGATTGTGTTAGGCATAGCCTCTTTGACCGAAGCAATCCTCGCCTGATATGTCGCCGCATCGTACGGACGGTGCATCAATCGCAGCACGCGCGATGATCCCGACTGCAGTGGTACATGAAAATGCCGGCATATTCGCCCGCCGGAGTCGGAATACAACCGAAGCAGCTCCTCGCGAATCGTCTGGGGCTCAATCGATGATAACCGGACCCGCGTGACCTCGGTGCGCTCGAGAATCAGTCGACACAGCCCCGCAAGATTCTTGACCGGCGGCTCCTCGGTGTGACACGAGTAATGACCGAGATTTACGCCCGTCAGAACAACTTCTTGATAACCGTGCTCAACGTAGTTCTTGATTTCATCAAGCACCTCTCCAGCCTGACGATTCTTGAGCCGTCCCCTCACGTGAGGGACGATGCAGAAAGTACAACCCTGATTGCAGCCATCTGACACTTTCAACCAGGCTCGATTATGCCCGAAGAAATCTGAAACGTGAACGGATTCGTGACTGGAAAGACCCTCCTCAAAGAGATCCGGGAACACCGAAGGCAGAAGATCCGCTATTCTCTCCTTGTCCTCATTCCGAATGATGGCATGCACCCCCTCGATCCCCTTCACCCGCTCCGGATCGGCGTCAACATAGCAGCCGGTCACCACTACCTTTGCCAGAGGATTTCTCCGCACGGCTTTCTTGATAAGCTGACGGCAATCCGAATCAGCCTTGTGCGTCACCGTACACGTATTGATGATATACAGATCCGCCAATTCGTCGGCCTGCACCCTTCGGAATCCAAACGGTGCCAGCGATGCAGCAATCTTCTCGGTCTCATATTGATTCAAA
>DATKJY010000297.1:0-4929 GCA_035543175.1 Candidatus Acidiferrum sp. | reverse complement strand
GTTCTTCGCCGCTCTGTCCGACACGGCGATACAACTGAGCAAAGCCACCGGGTTCGTATAGCTCAAATCCACGCCGGGTGAGGTTCGATACACCGGTGTTCACGCCCTGGGAGCGGTTTGATGTACGCGCCATCGTCATATACTTTTTACTCTCCATGGCCCTATCGCACTGAAAGTGCGGTCTCCTCGCGCTCGACATAAGCGTTCAACCGGTGCGCCGAGCGGTTCATGATCGAAAGATAGCGTTCGAACTCCGGAGAATCCGCCGATCCGCGTGATTCGAGAAGTTCAATTGACCCGAGAATCCCGGCCAGCGAAGATTTCACGTGAGTTCGTAGGTCGCTGTCAGTAGTGACCGGCCTAGATTGCCGCCTTGTGGTCGCTGCGTTCACCGACAACTGAAAATCGCCAATACGCGTCAGCGCAAATCCGAGGAGGCGCGTTGCGGTCGCCGCTAACTGGACCTCCGCGCGGCTGAACGCGACTGACTCGCCGCAGTTCTTTCTCGAAATCTCAATAAGCCCAACCGTTTCTTCCTTAACGCACAGCGGCAACACCAGCCGTGCGTTATCAGCCTCGCCCGGTTCCGTCGACTGACCTGCCATACAACGCGCGTTGTCGAGCGCCGCACGGCGAACAGAAGTGACCGGTACATCAATGCGAATTACATCTCCGTCGCCAAGATCAATCGATTGCTTCTCGCTTACGGCCTTAAACACCAGACGGTCCTGGTCTCGACGATACTCAAGAGCGCGGACCGTCGATCTTCCAACAACACTTGCCAGCCAATCAACGGTTCTCTGAATCGATCCGGCGTAACTTCCGGCATCCTGCAAAGTCGCAACCAATTCCGCCAGCCGACTCAGGCGACGATCGCGAGCCGCAAGCTGGCGTCGGTATTCGGTATCGCGCAACAACTGAGACAGGACCGTCCGCACGGCCTCGGCCATTTCAATAGCGCGACGCCCGTACGCCGACGGTGCGTGGTTGCCGATACAGACCATAGCCGGACGACGTGACTCAGACAGCATCGGGACAAGCAACAGCGAATGACATTCGGAAACTGCTTGTAGCCCTGCCTGGTCATTCATCCCGGTCAAAAGACCCATCGGCGGCACGACAATTTCACCGCGATCCATCGCCGTTGCAATTATTCCGGCGTTTGAAGTCCGGAGTCCTTTTTCGACAAGCAGCGTGCCATTCTTACCGAGCGTATAGCACGTCATGGTGTGTCTGTCATCATCCGCTACCAGCAGTGAGAAAACATCGAAATGCACGAGAGCTTGCATGTCGGACGCCAGTCGTGGCAGGATTTCTTTCAGTCGGCCACCCTGATTGACGATCGCGGACATGGTACCGATCCGACGCCTACGTTCTTCCAGGGCCTGGATTTTCAAGCGATTGCGATCGGCGGCAATCTTGCGCGCTATGACGTCGACTGCAATCCGGAGATTCAATCGCTCGTCTTCCTCAAGCGACAATTCCGAATCAGCCCATAAGAAGAAGAAGCCGGCAGGTTTCTCATCGACGATGATCGGCAACACGCACGCCGGTTGACCTTCTGCAATTCCGAACCCGAGGCAGATACCGGCAAGCTCCGGCTTTACGCCTGCCCTATAGCGCGCCCACCCGTCCGGATCGAACGTCAACTGAAGCGCGGGAAGGTCTTGAATGCCGGCCGGCGCTACTGTCGCAGTCTGATATAACTGACGAGTGCGCATCGAGTATCTGAAGACCGTCCCCGCCTGCAAATGAAACTGAGCAACCATCTGTTCGAGGGCAGAGGCCAATAGACGGTCGGCTCTCGATTCCACCTGCGTCAATTGTTCGATAGCTCTCACAAACTCGAGGTGTTTGATCTTAAGTTCGCGGCGGTTTCGGGAGGCTGAGCCCAGAGGGAGCCAGTTCGATATTCCGCTTACCATGAGGACCGTGCCGGTGATGATGCCGATCCACTCGAGCAGCCGGTAGAACAGCGGCTCCGAGACGAACGGCACATGATTCAAGAGGCCGGAATGAACGTAAAGGCGGGCCAGAGCTATAAACGCGAATACGGCGAGCCCGCTTGATATATATCGGTACCCCTCGCGGCTTTCGTGGACAAGGCGGACCCGGGCCTTGCTTAAGACGATCATAGCGGAGACGAAAAACAGCGGAATAACCCAATCGGCGACAGCCGGAACCATGTTGCCTCCCAAAACGGTAACTTATTACAGTACGTATAATTATCGGCATTTCGCCAGTACCCCATTAGTCTCCGCCCCATAGGTACATGACCGCCCGTACTGGCTTCTTCCCCTCAATTTGGCGGCAGTTAGAATCTCGCGAACTTACGAGCTCAGTTGTCACTCTCTGCCGGACAACGAGTTACAGACAGACCCGGAATTCGGCATAACGGTTGCAAAAGAGCAGCTGCAAATAACACTGAACCAACAGCGATCGAGGATCGAAGGAGGATGATTCCTATGGCGCTCCGAGCTCTGCTTTTTGTTATAACAGTTCTTGCCGTGGCCCTCTGTTTCGGATGGGTGGGTTGTACTAATGAGACCACCTCAACTCTGGATTCGAGCGGCTATACCACTACCGGCCAACTCAACTCCTACTTCCCGACTAATCAGGGCCGGGTGTCTACATTTCAGATAAGACAGGCTGATGGATCGACGGAGTTGATTACGATGACGGCCGGGCCGCAGACCACGATCTCCAACCGACCCGCCACGATGTGGCTGGTGAAGCACGGCAACAACGCTCCGGACACAAGCTACTCGGTCGTTACCGACTCATCTGTATATTTCTATGAAAACGCCGGCGCCACCCCGGAGAGAATTCTGAAACTGCCGCTGCAACCCGGGAATACCTGGGATCGATATACATATATCGATATCAACACCGGCATTGATTCCGGCAATGGTGGCGGCGGACCGGACACGCTTCAGGGAACCAATGGCGGCGGCATGCGCGGGATCAACGCCAAATCATTCCCGACCGAAGGAGCCAACACGCTTCGTATCGACAAATCGGAAACCGTGTCGTTGTCCAGCGGCGAGGTCTATGCCGGAGCCGTCCGCGTCTCTAATACTAACGATAACGGGTTGACCAATTACTACTGGTATGTACCGGGGCTGGGCCTTACGAAATACCTCCTTGGCGCCGGAAGCGCGACCTCGACCGCGCAGACGACAGGCGAATTGGTCTCTTACTATCGATAGAAATCAGAGCGCTTTGAGAATTATGAGCCGGGGACACCCGGCTCCTTTCTTTGGCGGAGATCAGAACAGCGAAGGCGTGATGGCTCGCTGATAATTCTTGAAATGAGTCTTTGCTATCTTGTTGAGGATCTGAGGACCGAGCCGCTTCACTGCCTCTCTGCCGGCCTTATCGACAACCGGACCGGCTCCAAGCGGGAGGGTGATGCTGTACTCTTCTGACAGCGCCTCCATCTCTCGCAGAAATGCCGCTCGCGCTAACATCGAGGCCGCCGCCACCTGAGGAATCGATTCGCCGCGAACCACCTGCGTGATCCCGATTGTGCAGCCGGCACGGGCCAGAGCACCTTCTATCAACTCCGGCTTGCCGAACCGATCCGAGATGGCATGGTCCGCCTTGTGTTCACGGGTGAGGCGAGCGATCACCTCGGCATGGCACTCGGCCAGCATTCGATTTAGATTCTTGATTTTGGAATATCTCGAATTGTACTGCTCGGGCGGCAGGACCAATACAACGTGAGGATACCGCGATCGGAGTTCCTGATCGATACTAAGAAGTTTCTTGTCGGCGACCAGCTTGGAATCTCTCGCTCCAAGCTTGGTTAGAATCGGAATCTCGACATCATCGGCCAGCAGCGCCGCGACTACGAGGGGCCCGAAAAAGTCTCCCTTTCCGGACTCATCCACACCGATGATGGCAGGCACGTCATGGACCTGTCAGTTGGCCCGTTCCAGATACCCGCCGGTGCGCGTATCGACCTTGACTTTGTCCCCTTCTTTGACGAACGGCGGGACACGCACCTCCAGCCCGGTCTGCAGTTTGGCCGGCTTGGTGACGTTGGTAACCGTATCCCCGCGTACGACCGGTTCGGTCTCAATCACCACGAGTATCACGGACGCCGGAAGGTCCACCGAGATAGCCAGATTGTCGAGAAAGAGCACCTGATATTCCTGGTTTTCCAGCAGATACCACTTTGCGTCTCCGAGACTGTCCACCGGAATCGAAATCTGGTCGAATGTCTGGGCATCCATAAACGTGAACTCGCCGCTGTTTTCGTACAGGTATTGCATCCGGCGGTTCTCAAGGTCCGGCGGTTTGAAGGAGTCGTTGGATGAGAATACCTTCTCGATCACCGCCCCCGTCTTGATGTGTTTGAGCTTGGTGCGGATATTGGCCCGGCCGCGGCCCATTTTGAAGTGCTGGTACTCGACTACATAGTACGGCTGATCATCGACAACTATCGGCAAACCACGCCGGAAATCCGAAACGGTATACATGAATCCTCCTGCAAGAATTGCGGAGAATATAATGCATAACGGCCCAAGGCAAAGGGATTTCTATGCGGTCGAAACCGGGCGACCGGTCTCGGCCTTGGTGGTCACGGCGTTTGTCATCAGCGGCAGACGGATGGTAAATCGGGTACCGCTCGACCGGTCCGAATCGACCGTTATCCTCCCCCCGTGCAAATCGACCAGCCGGGCTGCCAACGGAAGACCCAGGCCGGTGCCGGAGGGGCGCGACGAATAAAACGGCGTGAAGATCTTGTCCAGGGACTCCTTGGGAATGCCACAGCCGTGGTCCGCGACTTTCATAACCAGCTCGCCGTTATCGACAGCCGACGTGACCTCGATAATACCTGACCGGCTTTCATACGAATTGACGGCGTTATCGATAATATTTGAGACGGCCTGTTTCAAGAGCAGGGGGTCGATTGCGACCGCA
>DATKJY010000296.1:0-4674 GCA_035543175.1 Candidatus Acidiferrum sp. | reverse complement strand
TTCTGCGGAGAGACACCTGCGGCGCGCAGGCGACGGTCAGAGACGCTGTCGAGCGCTCGAGCGGTGAGCCGTCGACATCCAGCTGCGTTCAACACACGTTCAAATATGGCGGCAGCAGCTTTGGGCGCCAATTGCTGGTTGATGATGATCTCGCAGAACCGATGAACGCCGCCGGTGACACGTGTAATGACGAGGGGTCCGTGCTTCTTAATGACACGGGCTAAGACAGGATCGACCCTGGACAGGTGCCTCCGGGCGTCTCGGACGTCTTTATCGGTCATGCGGCGGTTCATTACTTACCGTTCACACGATAACGAGCCAGGAACTCCCGGCGAAATGCTGAAAATCGACCCTCTTCAACGGCCTTACGAATATTGCGCATCAATTCCTGAAAGAAATACGACGAATGGTAAGTCGCCAGAACCATGCCTGTAATTTCGGATTGATTGAAAAGGTGGCGAAGATAGGCGCGGCTATACCGCTGACAGACACGACATTGACAGTTCGGATCGAGCGGGCGATCGTCATCGGCGCAATCCGCGTTTCGATAGACGAGTTGACCCTCGGAGGTGAACACAGCGCCGGTGCGAGCATTGCGAGTGGGAAGGACACAATCGAACATGTCGATGCCATACGAGACCGCCATCAGGATGTCTTCCGGGTAGCCCACTCCCATCATGTAGCGGGGTTTGTCGACCGGCAGATATTGAATCGTGTGCGCAAGCATCTCCTCCATCTGCTCTTTGCTCTCCCCAACCGCGAGGCCGCCAATGGCATACCCCGGAAAGTTCAGTCCCGTAATCTGCTCCGCCGACTGCGTGCGGAGTTCCTTATGGACAGAGCCCTGCACGATTCCGAACAGGCGAATGTCCGGCCTGTCCCCTTTGTCATGCACCGTTCGGCATCGTTTTGCCCATTCGTAGGTGCGCCGAATGCCCAAGGCTGCTTGCGATTGTTCCGCCGGAAACGGAACACATTGATCGAACGCCATGATTATGTCGGCGCCGATGGCGTGCTGGACAGCGATAGCTTTTTCAGGCGTAAAGAAATGCCGTGAGCCGTCGTGATGCGACTGGAACTCGACGCCTTCATCGTTGACGCGCGATATGTCCTTCAGAGAAAAGATTTGAAATCCGCCGCTGTCTGTAAGCGTCGGCTTATGCCAGCCGTTGAATTTGGCCAGGCCACCCTGATGCTGGACTATTTCATGCCCCGGCCGAAGGTACAGATGGTAGGTATTCCCGAGAATGATCTCCGCACCGATGCTCTCCAGATCCTCGGCCGTCATGGCCTTGACCGCACCGGACGTACCTACCGGCATGAAAGCAGGAGTCTGCACGAGGCCGTGGGGCGTGCGAATCTCGCCGCGGCGGGCGGCAGCTTCAGTTCCTTTGAGTTGGAAGAAAGCCAGGTCAGTCAAGGGCGGTGTCCAGAGCAGATTGAATGTCTTTCACGCCGACCACCTTGATCGACTTGCCATGCGCCTGCGATTTGTTGGCAGACGGAATGACAATCGTCTCAAAACCCAGCTTGGCGGCTTCGTTGACGCGCTGGTCGATCAGCGTGATGCCGCGAATCTCACCAGAAAGACCTACCTCGCCTGCGACGACAATTTTATGGCTGACCGGCTTATTCAGGAGCGATGACACGATGGCGGTCATCACCGGAAGGTCCAGCGCCGGTTCTGAGAGGCGGAGGCCGCCGGCGACTGATACGAACACATCATGTGTCGACATCGGGTAATCGCATCGCTTCTCTAAAATGGCGAGAAGCAGAGCCAGACGTTTGCTGTCGATCCCACCCGCCACTCTCTGGGGATAGCCGTAGCTGGTGCGGGTTACGAGCGCCTGAATCTCCACCAGTAGTGGCCGGTTCCCCTCGCACACCGCAGTTACGACGGCGCCAGTCCGGGAGCCCTCGGAATCGCCGGTCAGGAAGAACGATGACGGATTGGCGACTTCACTGAGTCCCTGCGATGTCATCTGGAAGAGCCCGATTTCGGAGACCGAACCGAAACGATTCTTTGTCGCTCTGAGAATGCGGTACAGATGCGCGGAATCACCTTCGAACGAAATAACCGTGTCTACCATGTGCTCCAGGACCTTTGGTCCGGCGACCATGCCGTCTTTAGTAACATGGCCGACCAGAAAGAGCGAGAAGCCTTTCGCTTTGGCCAAGCCGATCAATCCCGATGCGGCCTCGCGGATCTGGCCTATGGTCCCAGGTGGTGAATCGAATTGCGGGCATGACACAGTTTGGATGGAGTCCACGAGTACCACACCGAACTCGTCCGCTTCAATTATCTGGGTGATCTCATCGAGGGATGTCACGTTGACAACCGTTACGCGGTCGCCGATGACGTTCAAACGTGACGCCCGAATTTTGACCTGAGATAATGATTCTTCGCCGGTGACATACAGCACCGGAATGCCGTTCCGAGAATACGCCTCGGCGGCCTGAAGCATAAGAGTCGATTTGCCAATTCCGGGATCTCCTGCCAGAAGTACAGTCATGCCGGGCAGCAATTGTCCGCCAAGCACCCTATCAAGCTCCGCCAGTCCCGAAGTAATTCCACTGAGGTGTTCACTGGAAATTTCCTTAATGGTCTGCTTCTGTGCCACGACCGGCGTGCGGCCGGATTTCTTACGTGACGGAGCCCGCTCTTCGATGAGGCAGTTCCAGGCTCCGCATTCCCGGCACTGTCCCTGCCACTTGGGATGTTCCGCGCCACATTGCGAACAAAAGTAGGCCGTGCGAATTTTCTTGCCCTCGATCATCAACGTACCTGAATCGGCCCGGAGGCGCTGCCAGAGATGAATTGGCGGACAATATCGTTTGTAGAGCGGCGGACATCGTCCGGGCGACCGTCGAATTCGACTTTCCCGGCATATAACATGACGATCCGGTCGGCGATCTTAAATGCAGATGTCATGTCGTGAGTCACTGCAACTGATGTCACATTCAGTTTTTGATTCAGATCGACTATAAGGTCATTGATGACGTCAGCAGTGATCGGATCGAGGCCGGTGGTGGGTTCATCGTACAGAAGGACTTCGGGATCATTCGCAATGGCGCGCGCGAGGCCGACTCGCTTGCGCATACCGCCCGAAAGCTCGGCCGGGTACTTGTCGGCGGTATCGGCAAGGCCTACCATCTCGAGCTTGGACAGGACAACGTCATCGATCTGCTTGTCGCGAAGTTTGCCTGTCTCTTTGAGTCCAAGTCCGACATTCTCGCCGACAGTCAGAGAATCGAAAAGAGCGGCCGATTGAAACAACATACCGAATCTTCGGCGCATGGCGACCAGTTGTTTGCCCTCAAGGGTAGAAATATCCGTGCCGTCAAAAAGGATCTTCCCTGCGTCAGGTTCGAGCAGGCGGATAAGATGCTTGAGGAGTACCGATTTGCCGGTCCCGGACTGACCGATCACGACGATTGATTCGCCTTTATTGATGTCAAACGTGAGGCCGTCCAATACGACCTGCTGGCCAAAGGACTTCTTAAGGTTCACAATCTGAAAGAAAGGCTCCGCCATCACATCAAATCCGGAACAATAGAATTGCGAATATAAAATTAAACACCAAAATCAATACCGAGGAAATCACAACTGCAGTGGTGGTAGCACGCCCGACCCCTTCGGCCCCTCCCTCAGCGTGAAACCCCTCGTAGCACCCGACCAGGCCGATCAGCATGCCAAAAACGCCGGCCTTTATCAAACCGTCGAGAAAGTCAGTCAGTTTAAACGAGGTGCGGAAACCGTTGAGGAACATCTCGGTGGAGATATCGACTCCCAACACCGCTACAACCAGACCGCCTACGATTGCGATGAAATTGGCGAAAACCACGAGCATCGGCACCATGAAGAGACATGAAAGAACACGCGGCATCACCAGATAGCGAATCGGGCTGATACCCATCGATTCCAGGGCATCGATCTGCTCGGTGACGCGCATTGACCCGAGTTCAGCCGAAATGCCTGCGCCTACCCGGCCGGCAAACACTAATGCGGAAAGCACTGGCGCAAGTTCAATCACCACCGCCTTGCCTACTGCCTGCCCAAGATATCTGAGGGGCGCACCGATAAACTTGAACTGATACGCTGCTTGCCATGCAGACACGGCGCCGACGAATATAGATATTACGATAATCAGCGGCAGCGAGCGGACACCGATCGTGTACAGTTGTTCGAAAATGAGGCCCATGGAGCGGGGAATATCTTTGATCGAGACTATAAAGCGCCCGAGAAGAATGAAAAGCCCCCCGATGCGATTGATGAAGTTTACGCCACGACGACCAAGGGTGATGACACCGTAATCCATGCGGTCCCCTAGAACGGAATATCCGGTCCTGCCACCGGCTCGGCATCACCCGGCAATTCCCTAAATCCCGCCGCCGGATTTTCGAACCGCGCGAATTCTTTCAGAAATATGAGATGGGCGGTCCCCACCGGGCCGTTGCGCTGTTTGGCTACGATTATCTCGGCGGTGCCTATCTTATCGCGGTTCTTGGCATCTTTTCGTTCGTCCTCTGAAAGATAGAATTCAGGTCGGTAGACAAACATGACGACATCGGCGTCCTGTTCAATGGCACCTGATTCGCGAAGGTCCGCAAGTTGGGGGCGCTTTTCACCGCCGCGATGTTCAACCATACGCGAAAGCTGTGAGCAGGCGAGCA
>DATKJY010000295.1:0-3726 GCA_035543175.1 Candidatus Acidiferrum sp. | reverse complement strand
CCTTGGCTGTATCCAGATCGGTCCCCTCAGGCACTGTAACCAGATTTTCTTTGGTCATGACGTCGGCAATTCGCTGGCCATAATCTTTCTGAAACCTTAAGTCCCTGTTGGTCAGGATACCAACTAACCTGCCGTTCTGTGTGACCGGAATACCGGAGATTGAAAACTTGCGCATAACCTCGAGCGCATCGGCTAGCGTCTTGTCGGGTGGCATCGTGATCGGATCGACAATCATGCCGGACTCCGAGCGCTTGACCTTATCAACTTCGTGCGCCTGGACCTCGGGACTCATATTCTTGTGAATGACCCCAATCCCGCCTTCCCGCGCCAGTGCGATCGCCAGACGAGCCTCAGTGACCGTGTCCATTGCCGCGGACACGATTGGAATATTCAGCGTAATCGAAGGCGCAATGGTGGTCGCGATGTTCACATCGCGCGGCAGCACTTTGGAGTGGGCCGGCAACAAGAGCACGTCATCAAACGTCAAGGCTGTATCATCCAGTATCTTCGTCATATTCGTCGTAACACTCTCTTACGAGATTCCGTTCAAACTTCACCCGGTCAATTCGATTCCGCTTCGTCCCAGTACAACAGGCAGCCGCAGTTGTCGCAGGTATTGACTCGGTCGGCACGCTTGATCTCCTGGATTTTCTTCGGGGTTAGCGACTTAAAACAGGATCCGCACGCCCTCTTGCGCACCACCACCACCACCTGGCCCCCTTTGCCACGGCGTACGCGCTCGTAGGTCATCAGGGTCGGCTTGGGAATTCCCGAGACTATTTCCTGTCGCACCGCCTCTTTGGCGGACATCTTCTCGCCGATCGAGTCTATTTTCTCCTGAAGAATCTTCAACTGCTTGGTGTTGTTGTCGCTGATCTGCGACTCCCGGTCCTTTATCTCGACCAGCTCTTTCTCAAGCGTTGTGATGATTTCTATCGTCTCCAGAAGGTCGTTTTCCCTGACCGAAATGGCAGTCTTGATAGCATCGATTTCGGCCACCAGAGCGTCGTACTCCTTGTTGGTCTTGATCGACATCATCTGCTGCTGATATTTCTGGAGTTCCGTTTCTTTGACTTTGATCTCGAGTTCCAGTTCTTTCTGTTTGAGGCGGGCGGCTTCAAGCCGTGCGGTGGTGTCCTGGAGTTTGGTTTTGGCTTCGTTGAGTTCGCGATGCAGATTCTCCATCATGTCGGGGAGATATTCCTTGGAGCGCTCCAGTTCACCGAGATCGTAATCGATCACCTGAAGCTTCAATAACATCTCGAGATCACTCTGCATCCGCACCTCCTTATGGGGCATTTCCATCATAGATGTAAAAAAAACGCATTCCCCGGCGAGAGCCGATGAATGCGTTTTTTGCTCCTTGTTACCCTGGGGCCGCCGGACATCACAGGAGTGCCATGCGGGCCGTTGGAACAGGCTTTTATTTCAACCACGTAGATCATTTCAAATATCTGGGCAATACTGGACTTGAACCAGTGACCTCTCGGATGTGAACCGAACGCTCTAACCAGCTGAGCTAATTGCCCTAACTCATTTTCCTCACTGACTGTGGGCCCTGCAGGGCTCGAACCTGCGACCCGCTGATTATGAGTCAGCTGCTCTAACCAACTGAGCTAAGGGCCCAGTAAAGCCTAGTTACGCAGTTTACGAAAACACAGCCGATTGGTCAAGCCAAATTTATGCAACCGCTTAGGAGGCGCTATCGTTCGCAATCCTGCATGTTGATATGAGCTTACGAGCCGCTCTAACATATTGGCAATCAACGAGGACATCCGTCATCCCCAAAAAGCCTTGATCAGAATCGTAACTTCCAAAGAGCAATGACCGTTGCCGTGTCAGTCGCAGGAATTTGAGAAGCGAAACAGGTTGCCGTCGCCAGCTATCATGTGCCAGACACCGTGGAAGTAATAATACACGTCGCCGCTCCCAAAGTGGATTGCCGGGACCTCTAGACCATCCAAATCCGCAGTCTCGTCCGCCTCGTGAACTTCATCTCTAATAAGATATTGACCCTTCAAAGTGTCTACCCCGGAATAGAATATTCTCTTTGTAGAATCGAACCTCAAATTAACTGTATCCTGTATCTTGTAGCTCCGATCCGGATACTTTTCCGACCTATATCCCTCATAATCGACGGCTTTTAGACCTACGCTCCCGCTATCCCCTTCGAGATCAAATACCAGCGAGTGTATTCGGGTCTCAGGATAGACTACGGAATCGCGCGATTCCTCAAACCGTTGCTCGCCGTCATACGATTGCGAGCCAGCCCTTAATTCAAGAGCCTTATATATCTCACCTTCGGAGACACATAGTAGCGCATACCTCTGCACCCCATAACCCGTACCGCCTCGCACGTAATACAGGAATTCAAGGAATCTCCCTCCCAGAATTCGGGGCGGACGAAGCAATCCTTTATATCCACGTATGCAGATGGAGTCAGTCGAATCGATTCTCGCAGTGATTTTTTCTACGACGAAGTTGAGCGTAATACTCAAGTTGACGTCTGCGCCCTCCAACGACATCAATGGCACCGTTATCGTCGCGTTCGGTTCTTCGAGGGAGTCAGGAAAATCCACGATGGTGGGTGGCGTGGCTGCCATCAGAAAGAAAAGGATTGGAATCGTCCCCACGAGTATCTCCTTAACATACTCCAACTACTTATGAAAGCACTAATATCCATAATGGATGTAAATGTGGCAATTGTCAATCTCCGCACTTGGCGCGTACATGCTTCATTATCATCCAAAATGAAAAAGGCAGGGCCGCTTTTGCAACCCTGCCTTCACACCTGCCAAAATCGAGCCCTTACCCCTGCTTCTCACCCTCCGGCTTGCTCGACTTCATGCTTTCGCGAAATTTTCCGAGTTTCTCCAAGGCTCCCGGAATCGCCTCAATTATCCCTTCCCATGACCCGCGCTTGGCCGGAAGCAGCGATGCCCCGTCCTTGTCCAGGACAATGAACGCCGACGGTTCGATCTTGAGTCCCGCGCCACCGCCACCGCCGAACCCGCCGGTCGCACCCGGCTCCTCTTTCTGACCACCTCCCGCCCCGAATCCCACCGAAATCGATATTACCGGCACCAGCGTCTTGTCGCCGGCGGTAATCGGCTCGCCGATCACGGTCTTGGAATTGACCATTTCCTTAAGTTCCCCCACGACCGCCCTGAGAATGTCTACTACGTTATTCGTCATGACTGACTCCCTTCCGCTTGCCTCTGGCAAACCGGTAAATGCGTCCAATCGGTAATCTGATTATCAGTACAAATGATCGGTACAGAAGTTTATACAACGGCAGCGCCACCGAGACGCGCATGCTGCCGGAAAATGATGCCCCCGTCCAATCCGGCACGAACCGGAACTTCCCCATCGCCGGCACCGCGCCCACCACTGCGAAATAATATCCATACATCTGCCCGGTGATATGCGGCGAGTCAAATCCGGCCTGAATCTCCCCCTCACATTCCTCGATAACTACTGACTTGAGAACTTCGACAACATACTTCCAGATCGCCCCGGCACTCTGAACGGCAATTGCAATCGCCTCCGAGAACGAACGCTGTCGCTTCTCTATTCGCGGTTTCTTCGGTTCCTCTGGTATTTCCTTCGTGATCGGAGTCGCTTTCACCGGCTGTTCCGCCCTGGCCTCCTTTTTCAACTCAAATGTCCGAATGTTTATGCCGAACAGCTTGACTCGTCCGACTCCCGCCTTGAAATCAAATTCCG
>DATKJY010000294.1:0-2832 GCA_035543175.1 Candidatus Acidiferrum sp. | reverse complement strand
CTTCCTCATCTGGCTGCAACTGAGTTGGCTGATCGTGTTGCTCGGAGCCGAAATCGCCTACGCCGTCCAGAACGTCCATACATACGAGTTCGAGGCCGACATCGCCACCATCAGCCCGGCCAACAAGCGTCTCATCTCGCTTCTGATTACGCACCGCATCGTTCACGCGTTCGCTGCGGGCGAGCAGCCGCTTACAGTCCCGCAGCTCGCGCGCCAACTGGGAATACCATTTCGATTGGCCAGCGTCATCGTCTCAGACCTTGCCGCCGCCAATCTGGTGTCGAGCACCGAGACCGAGCGCTACAAAGAGCCCGCCTGGCAGCCATCGAGCGACATCGAACGCTACAGCATCCAGTACGTGATTGAGCGTCTCGATGCGACTGGCGGCGACGCCATCCCGGTGCGGCCGTCGGAGGAACTGACGGCGTTATCGCAAACCCTCGCCAATTTCAGCGCCCAAATAAACGAAGCCCCCTCGAATCTGTTGTTGCGGGATATCTGACCCCTGTTAACTGAAGTCACTTCGTTCGGACCACAGTTACATCCTTCACGTACTCGTATCTTATTACGACCTCGCGACTTACGGCGCGCTCTGCGACCTCTTGACTGTTGAAGGCAGTTATACTCTCGAGCTCACATTGACAATCACACCCATGTATCCAAGAGTTGCCAAATCGCCTATGGCCTGTTATATAGCGAGTTAGCTTACGGGCGAGAGTGGCGGAATTGGTAGACGCGCTGGACTTAGGATCCAGTTCCCTTACGGAGTGGGGGTTCGAGTCCCCCCTTTCGCACCAGTTACGACCGGATGAGGTGGCTTACACCCGACTCATCCGTACATGGGAACGGCCCACTTGCCGCAGTGTTGAACGAGAATGAAAAAGAGACCCCTAGCGGAGGACATAGAGTGAAAGTTGAAGTCAAACAAGGTGGCGGTCTGACCCGCCATTTATCGGTCGAGGTCCCCGCAGAGCGGGTCATCACGGAAACGGAAAAGAAATTCCAGGAAGTACAGCGCGAGGCCACCCTGAAAGGATTCCGCAAGGGCAAAGCCCCGATGAACATGATCAAGTCGGTCTATTCGGCCGAGGTTCGCGCCGATGTTGCCGACGAGATCATCAAAGAGACTCTGCGTGACGCCTTGTCACAGAACGCCCTCAAGGTCGCCTCCACTCCCACGCTCACCGATATCAAATTCACCGATGACGGCGGCCTCGCCTATACCGCCATGATCGAAGTTTTCCCCGAGCTCGGCCAGATCCGGTATGAAGGTCTCAAAGTATTCTCCTCTGAAATCGTGGTCGACGACAAGGAAGTTGATGACGTAGTCGAGTATTTCCGCAAACGCCACTCCGACCTTCGCCCAGTGGAGCGCGAAGCCAAAGCCGGCGATGTCGTGACAGTCGACCTGAAGAAGCTCTCCGACCCCAAACTCGTCCTAAAAGTCGACGAGTTCCCCAATTCCGAGGTTGACCTCGGCAACCCGGTCACCGTGAAGGAATTCCGCGAGGCAATTCCGGGCATGAAAGTCGGCGATGAGAAAGAAGTCGAGGTCATCTACGGCGATGACTATTCCGATGCCCGCATGGCCGGCGCTCATATCAAATATCATTGCACAGTCAAGGCGGTCAAAGAACGTATTCTGCCGGAGATTGACGATGCCTTCGCCAAGCAGACCGGCATGGCCGAGACGGCGCTCGAACTCAAGCTCAAAATCCGCGATAACCTTCGCCTCCAGAAGGCCGACTCCCAGCGCAAAATCCAGGCCCGCGAAATCGTCCACCAGATGTGCGAGTTCAACCCGGTTTTGATTCCGGAAGGAATGATCAAGGAGTACCTGGACTGGGTAGTCGAAGACTTCAAGAAGACCTACACCGGCGTAAATGAAGAGGAAATCCGCAAGGATTACCGCCAGACCGGCATCGATTCCATGCGCTGGGACCTCGTTTTTCATAAGCTGGCCGAGCAGGAAAAGCTTGAGGTTTCGGCCTCAGATACCGAAAATTGGATTAGCGGTTTTGCGGTGCGCAATAACATGACGCCGGAACAGGCCACTGAGGCCTTGAGCAAGTCCGGTAAGGCGTCGAACCTTCGGGAGTCGCTCCTCGAAGAAAAAGTGCTCGATTTCCTGATGAGCAAAGCCGAGAAAACGACCACCGCACCGCCAAAGAAAGAATAGGGATATTCGTAACCTCTACCATAAGGGCACAATGTCAATGAACGACGACAGGATAGACAAAATTTACGGCAACTACCTGATTCCGATGGTGGTCGAGCAGACCGGTCGCGGCGAACGCGCCTATGACATCTTTTCCCGCCTGCTCAAAGACCGCATCATCTTCATCGGGACGCCGATCGACGATCAGGTCGCCAACCTCGTCATCGCGCAGATGCTGTTTCTCGACGCTGAGGACCCGGAGAAAGACATTTTCATATACATCAATTCCCCGGGCGGCTCGGTGACCGCCGGTATGGCGATTTACGACACGATGCAGTTCATCAAACCGGACGTCGTCACCACCTGCATGGGTCTTGCCGCGTCGATGGGCGCGTTCCTGCTTGCCGCCGGAACCAAAGGGAAGCGTGCCGCGCTCCCCAACAGCCGGATCATGATTCACCAGCCCTCGGCCGGCACCCAGGGTCAGGTGTCCGATATCGTCATCATGACCGAGGAATTCACCAAGACCCGCAAGCGTCTCAACGAACTGCTGGTCGTCCATACCGGCCAGCCGATCGAGAAGATTGAGAAAGATACCGACCGGAACTTCTTCATGTCGCCCGACGAGGCGCAGTCGTACGGCTTGATCGACAAGATCTACGAGTTCAGCCGGC
>DATKJY010000293.1:0-3126 GCA_035543175.1 Candidatus Acidiferrum sp. | reverse complement strand
CCCTTCAAACAGAACCTCCGAGAATTTCGCGCGCGTAAATTCAGCGTAAGGGAAGTAGGCCCGCCCTTTAAACTGGCTCCTGGTAAAGTCGGCTTGATCTGCGAATATGACCTTATGTCTCTCCTTATCCTGTCTTCCGTTAAGAAAATCGTCAAGTTCGCGGAAAGGATAACGGCCGAAAAATGCATCATCCAGAAAATGGCACTCACTGAAATTGACTTTGACGAGGCAGTTGCTCTGAAACATCTTAAACTTGCGGGAAAAGCTGCACTCTGAAAACAAATTTGATTGAAACCTCAATGGGAAGCCAGTTTTTTTGCTAATAGTAATATCATTCAAAATAACATCATTTTCAAAATTACACCTATCGAAACCAATCCCATCGCGGAATTTCGCAAATGAAATCGCTACTGCCCCTTTGAAAGTACAATTAGAAAAATACAGGCGCCGATCGAATGTTGTATTCTCGCCATACATTCTAAAATCATTCTCAAATACGGTATCCCTGATTTCCAATCCGCAACGAATTCTTTTGATTTCGTCACTTCCCCAATCGATCTTGCCCTTGACGTCACATGACTCAAGTTTGGCCTCCGGCGAAGTTGTTGTACACCGCGATATCGTCTTAAGAAACTCCCCTGCTTCGATAGTACGTCTTCCCTGCGTCGATTTCTGCTCACAGCCAGCGTCCACCGGCCACGCAAGCAGTGCCGCAAGCAGGATGAGGCACATGCACATTTTCCTTCTTTCACTCGACGTCCGCCGTTCTGACATACCGGCCCACTCTCCTTCCTTCATCAGTCAGCCGCCTGCCGGACGATCTTGTCAGGCAGATACCTCCGCTCGCGATCATCGCCCATAAGAGAACGCAACTCCACAGCCCTCATCTCCAGATCGTGAGCGTACGTTCGACCCCCCTCGACTGACCGCCTCACAAGCGGCAGCCACGCATACCTTCTCTGCCCTCTTGCGGTGTCCCGGCTCGGCGCTAAGACGAAGCCTTCACTCCTCCACTCCAGAAGAAGTTGTCACTCCCGTCGGCGTACCAAACGGGATTTCCGTTTACCAGCTCCCCATTCTCCACCACCCGCACATACGTGAGTTGAGTTCCCGGCGGCACAACCTGGTGAATCGGTGCCCGAGTATGGGGTGCGCCCCTGCGAATATTGAGTTTCACCGACGCCGTGACCGTCCCCGCCTGAGAAAGCGGCGGCGGCGGGATAGGCTGACCGGCGCAGGCCTCGTACTCAGCAACAACATCCCGCAGTAACTGGTCGTACGTGCGCCGGCTGTGGGCGAGCCCAGTAACGGGATCTGTTTTTCGCCGCGGATCGAGAAAGAAGTGACCCACTATAGACTTTTTGGGGTCGAGCCCATGCTTATAGCAGGCATAGGCCAACACCCACGTGAACTTCCGGTAGGCCTCGTCGGCGTCGATTCGGTCGCCATAACAATACTCGACACCGACAGCCGCGTCGTTGGCGTCATACCCATAAAGCTGGTTGTCGGTAGGGACGCTGTACAGGACATGCCAAGCTTTTTCCGGCGGGCTCGCCTCGAGGGCAGGAATGCACTCGATTATTTCCCGGTCGTCCACGAAGACGTGGGCTGAGGCGCTCGCTTCGTCTCGAGTGCGTTCGTAGTACCGCACATTATTGGCAGCCGTAGAGCCGGGATTGCCGGTATCGTGGGCAACGAGGAACTTGATTGACCCCCGGGGACATGGGCAGCCCTGACCGGCGCTTCGAAACTTTCGAAAGATGCTGTTTAGTGAGTTGATATTTCATGGTGAAAACCATGGCTCATTACCCCACTGCTGGTTGATCATGTTGAGGTGTCTCTGTGCTCTGGACTTTGCCTGCTTCGGAAGGCATGTACTTCTTGACAAAACCCTCCACGAAATCTGCACCCGCATACCCAGCACCCAACAACGTGAGCACCATTTGCTTGTCGGGCTTGACTCCCGTATCTCCGCTGGAAATGCCGATGACAGCCAGAGATCCGGCGACAAAGCCGATCAGCAGGCTCACCAGGAGCGAGCTGGTCTCAAACAGCTCGCCAAAGGCACGTCGTGCCTGCGACGCCTGATCGTTGACCTTCTTCAGACCAACGATCACTCGGATTCCCTGACCGAGCATACCCAGGATACCGCCGAAAAGTATTGTCTGCATCCACTGCGATGCATCCATAAAGTCCTCCTTTCTCTTGGATTAAGCACGGAGGGGGGAGAACCGAAAGGTCACTATTTCGTCCGCATTTAAATAAGCAGGCGCGACTATCGCCACGATCCAACCGTAGCCTTACCTGTAAGTCTAACAGAATTTCTCGCCTGCAGTTTCTATTTACAACCTGCCCGGCTGATAGCTCTTGACAAAACTCTCGAATCCCTCCGTGTGCCAGTCGATCGCCTCACCAAACACTTTGCAATAGTTATTGCCAACTGGATGCTGCCGGGCGGGGCGGTTTTGGGGGTCGTATTCCACGACGGTGATCGCACCGGCCGGCAATTCTCCCAACCCCCGCTTCAAGAGGTAGATGACGTCAACGTCGTCCCATGGCATGGAGTAGCCCGCGATGATCGCGCGCTCGGCCTGACGGAGCGCTCGTTCGGCTAAGTACCAGACCTGACTGATGTGTGGATTGCGGTAGTCCTTCAGGTGAGTCGGTGAGATCATCACCGCACTCACGTAAGCGCGGCAATCACGGCATGGGCTGCCATGGCAGCCATAACGCTCCTGCAAATCGCCTCCCGCGTGTTGCTCTTCCGCGTAAATCATATCCAGTACCTTAACCGTTCCCCGTCCAGACCTAGAGGTGCCAATATCCAAACGTTGACACGCCGGGCAGTAAAGCCAGTTCATTGACCCGTGTAGCTTGTATATCTTGCCGAACTTCGGAGGCTGTCGATAACTTTCTGTGGCGATATCGCAACCGTAATCTGGAAAACCGAACCTATTTTGTCTTTCAGCCAGCAACAGGAGGGTATTGTCAACGATGATGTCGTAATTCAGGGAGATGATCGGCGGGGGCTCGTCACCTGGTAGAGTCAGCCGTTGCAAGAGGGTAAGGTAGTGGTTCTCAATCTTATGTAGATCATATTCGATCACGGCAAAAATAGCATAGTCT
>DATKJY010000292.1:0-3997 GCA_035543175.1 Candidatus Acidiferrum sp. | reverse complement strand
TTGATCTTGCGCGCTTTCTTCTCGACATTGCTTTCCAACAGCGCCTGATCCAGCAAGATCATCTCGTCGATGAGATTTCGGATATCCAGTTCCGGATTGGTGCCAGGAGTGAACGCATCCACCACCAGCATGAACGCGTCTTGCTGGCGGATGTCCGGATGAATCTCAAGCCCTCCTGACTTATTCCCTTCCCCTTTGAAACCGGGTGAATCGAGAAACTCGATTTCGGCGTACGTGGTCTTCTTTGGATTGACCAGTTCTGCCAGTACCGCTAAACGAGAATCAGGCACCTTGATAATGGCGCGATGAACAGCCTGTGAAAAATCGCCGACCGATTCCTGCGCTCCGGCCGCAGCGTTAAACACGGTCGTTTTGCCCGACTGCGGTTTGCCTATGATCCCGAGTTTCATACGGGCCTATGGTACGGTCCGCAACGGGTCAAGGCAAGGAGTTCTTTGGCGATGATCTGATGCACAGCGGCGCGGATACTCAACCGCCGGACGCGCCCGATGCTTTACCTACTGCAAAGCGGTTATGATCGCTGAAATGCAGCCCGACCAGCACCACCAGAACAAAAATGAGGTTGTGTGGGACGGTGTCACCCATGTTCTTCACGGTCACGCCGAACGTCAGGAGCGCCAGTAGGATCCCGGTGATTCCCAAAGTAAGCCGGTATCGAAAACCGAGTAGCAGCGATACGCCCGTAAGCGTCTCCCAGAATGGCAGGATGAAAGAAAACGGATACACCAGGAACATCGGCAGCCAACTGGTCTTAAAACCGTCGGCGATCATGGAAACGGTCGTAGAGTAGCTCGTCAGCTTGTTGATGCCGAGGGCCAGAAACACAAGGCCCAGAGTCAACCGCACAAGCAATGTAATCCAAGTTTGGTAGGTCATGGTCAACCTCCTTGGTATGAGCCGACCGGAATCATTGTGCCTTTACCAGGCTCCGGAGAATCTTGAGGTTCTCAATATCTTCTTTGAGGTCATCCTCTTTTGGGGTCTCGATTACCATAGGAATCTTCGCCAGCTTCCTGTCGTTGACGAAATTTCGAAACCCCTCCAGTCCTATCTGTCCTTTGCCGATATGCTCGTGGCGGTCAATTCTCGAGCCCAGCTCCCGCTTGCTGTCATTCATGTGAATGACCTTGAGCTTCTCAAGCCCGACAATATCTTCAAACGATTTCATCGTCTTCTTGTACTCTTTTGGATCGATGATCGGATACCCCGCCGCGAATATATGACAGGTGTCCATGCAGACGCCGATATGCGCCTTATCCTCAACCTTGTCCATCATGTACGCTATTTGCTCGAAAGTGTACCCGAGATTGGAGCCCTGGCCGGCGGTCGTCTCCAGGCAAACCGTTACCGTATTGCCCTTCACTTCTCCGAACACCCGGTTAAGATTCGTGGCAATCCGATCCATGCCCACCTGCTCACCGGTTCCAAGGTGCGAGCCCGGATGGATGACAAGATTGGCGATCTTGAGCAGATTACACCTCTCGACCTCCTCTTTAAATGAGGAGTAAGATTTCTCATTGAGCGCTGGATCGGCCGACGCCAGATTGATCAGGTAACTGGAATGAGAGCAGGCGACGTCGATGCCGGTTTCTTCTATCGTTGAAAAGAACTTATCCACTTCTTCCGTGGTGAGCTTCTTGGCCCGCCACTGGTTATTGGACTTATTAAACATCTGGATGGTGTCGCAGGTAGCCGTCTGGCCCCGCAAAACGGCATTAAACACGCCCCCCTCGATTGACTCGTGCGCGCCGAACTTCATGTGACCTCACGCTTCTGGCTATTCGGATGACAATGTTTTGGCAAAATCAAAAAACAACATAGTGAGTCAAGATTGACGGCGCAACAGCTTGGGCCAATTCGTCCTTCCAACTTAGTACGAAACGTCGTGCCTGCGTTATTTGGTTTTGATAGTGGAGATGCCCAAGGCGGCGTACAGCGGGCAGAAACTCACGAGCGCTGTCGTCAACGGAAGGATTCCAATTATCCCCCACCAGGTCTTGAAAATAACACCGAGGCTGATGAAGGCTAACCCGATGATGATCCGGAAAATCCTGTCTCCAGTTCCGACATTGGCTGCCATTTTCGGCTCCTTTCTGATTCTATTGCTCAGAACAGGGTCGGAGACAGAAGGTTCCGGGTTCGGAACTCGCCGGCTTGGCGGAAGGCCCAGACTGCCGGCCTGGCATTACCGGTTCGAAATTACCGAAGGTTTACGGCCAGAAGCTTAGGTTCGGTCATATCTTCGATGGCATATCGAATCCCTTCCTTGCCCATCCCCGAGCGCTTAACGCCGCCATAGGGCATGTGGTCCACCCGGTAGGTCGGGACATCATTAATGATCACCCCGCCGCACTCAATCCACTTGAAGGCCGTGAAGATATCTTTGGCGCGATTGGTGAAGACGCCCGCTTGCAGCCCGTATTCGGAATCGTTGATGCCGGCCACCGCATGTTCGAACTCCCGATATTTCTCGACCACCGCGAGCGGCGCAAACGCTTCCTTGCTGCAGATCGCCATCGAACGTTTTACGTCGGTCAACAGGGTCGGCTCAAACATCCTCCCCTGGGCCTTGCCACCCGTAAGGAGCTTGGCGCCGTCCGCAACCGCGGCCTTTATTGACGCCAGCGTGTTTTCGACCGAGCGCGTGTCAACCATAGCGCCGATATCCGTGCTTGGGTCCATCGGGTTTCCCACCTTTACCCCACGGATCTTGTCCACAAACATCTTGATAAACCTGTCATAAATATTGTCTTGAACGAAAATCCGCTGTACCGAAATGCAGGATTGACCCGCTACGCCGAAAGCTCCAAACAACAATCGCGTGGTGGCAAAATCCAGATCGGCGTCGTCGGCAACGATTACCCCGGCATTTCCGCCAAGTTCGAGCACCACCGGTTTGCGCCCACAATGCTCTTTAATCCACCAACCGACTTCCGCCGAACCGGTAAACGTAATCAATTTTACCCGTTCATCCTCAAGGAGCGGCATCGCATCTTCGGCGGACCCGGGGAGAATCGAAACGGCCCCCTTGGGATATTCAGTCTTATGAATCAACTCGGCGAGCATCAGCGCGATAATCGGCGTCTTGCTGGCCGGTTTCAGCACGATGGTGTTTCCCGAGGCAATCGCCGGACCTATTTTGTGCGCCACCAGGTTGAACGGGAAATTGAACGGCGTTATGGCGCCGATCACGCCCCGCGGGAATCGGCGCACGAGTCCGAATCGTCCCTCACTCCCCGGAATCCAGTCAAGATCGATAATCTCGCCGCCGATGCGTTTGGCTTCTTCGGCCGACGTCCGGAACAGGGCAATAGCGCGCAGGACTTCAGTCCTTGACTCACGAATGGCCTTGCCCAGTTCCTGAGACATCATCTTAGCAAAACCGTCCAGATTTTTTTCTATTCCGTCGGCGATTTGCAGGCAGACTCGTTCGCGCACATAAGCCGGCAGATCTCGGGTCTGGGCGAAAGCTTCGTGAGCTTCATCGACGGCCGTCACGAAATCGCGGCGGCTCGCTTTCGAGACCTGGCCCACGACTGAATCATCGTAGGGAGATTCGACCTGAATAGTCTGATTGCGGCTTATCCACTCGCCGCCAAGATACATTTGATAGGTTTGCGCCATACGACCTTCACTTTCTCGTTCCCGCGCTATCGCCTCCAGTATAGACCGAGCAATAGACAAACTCAAGTCTCATGCTCCGGATCATAGACTAAGCCGGTATGGGAGAAATCCCATAGGCTATTGGTCGACTCGAAGATTTACCGGCCGGGACGGCCACCCAGACATCAATACCCGGTGAGTCTCTCAGCCGATCCGGCCGGCTAAGATATTATACGGATTCGGCTTACCAAGCGCCTGCGGCCCTGAGTCAATGAGTCACAATCTGTCGGCACGCGGCTTACATATCACCCGGTCAAGCAAAGGGCCAATACTATGAAAAAACGACGTTTATCCAAGGAGACCGGCATTACCA